>NZ_JBFUKN010000014.1:0-97901 GCF_056400845.1 Mycobacterium sp. P4_H6
GTGCCCCACAGCGTCACCTCGGTGTGTCCGCTTTCCGGTGTGAGCAGCGCGTCGTACTGGATTCGGCCGGCTCCGCCGCAGAGATCGGCGGCGACCGCGATGGCGACAGTAGACGGGCGGCTTCCGTTCATTCTTCGCGTCATGGCCTCGAAGTCGACGACCTCTACACCCAAGATCTCCAGCGGCATCGGGCTTTCGTTCAACTCTTCTACGAGAACAGCCACGTCCCATCCAGCCATCGCTCGGTCGAACAACCAGCCGCCTGCAGATTGAGCCGCGTGGGCGACACTGCTGGCGACGACGTCAAGCTGATATCTGACGGAATGTGAAACAGGGTGGACGGTACTTTTGGCCACGGTCATCGCTGCTCCTGTTCTCTGGTCGTCACCGCATCCCGATCCGGACGTTCTTCGCTGCCATATTTCGGGTAAACCGTTGCTCCGCCGGTTCTGTGGAAGCCGTCCTCCTCGAAGCACCCCGTGCAGCGGCGGCCACGAACACCGCGACCGCCGCTGCACCACTCTTGGAGAAGGCTGCCTACAGATCAGGCGCCGGTCTTCGCGTCCTCCACCTTGGCCGGATCCGGGATGGTCTGGGTGTCACCATCGAGGGTCGAGGTGATGTAGCCCGTCACCGCTTGGGTGGGCAGCAGGGTGACCACGGCGTTGGCATCCAGCGTGCCTCGGCTGGCTCCGGTGGCGTCGGTGACATCGACGTCGGCGAGATACGTCACGCTGAGCTGGGACGGCCCGTAGATCGCCGATTCGGTGCCGTTGAGGATCAATCCGTCCTCATTTTTGTAGTTGGTGTACTGCACCGTGCGGGTGGTTTGGTGCGTCGTGGGGTCGATGACCTCGCTGACCGCCGCGGTGCCCCCGCCGACGCCGTTGTAGCTGCCGGTCGGCGGCAGCGGTGTCGTCTTGGCGACGTAGGTGGCCAGGTCCGGGAACGCCGAAGTGTTGAATACCGTCGTTGTGTCCCCGACCGATCCCACGCTGGTCGTGTACTTCAAATTCGCGATGACCAGTCGTGATTCTGTCGGCGCAATTCCGTGCTCGTCGCCGTTACCGGACTCCCAGAACGTGACCGCGGTGCCATCGGCATTCCAGCTGGGCATGCTTCGGGAGATCCAGCCGTCACCTTCGTCGACGCCGGGAGTGCTGGGATCATCCTGAACGAAGAGCGGAATTCCGTTCGCGCCGTTGAGATCATCTTCGATGGCGACCGCCCAGTTCTGGTTCGATACGTTGCGCACCTGCCCGTCCGCGTACTGGTCATAGATCGCAGCAAGGTAGACCGGCAAGAAGTTCTGCCGCACGAATCGAGTCATCGCAGTAAGCGCGTCGAATCCGCGCAGGCTGCCGACGGTAATCCACTGCTTGTTGGGCGACATGTCGATGTCCTCGTCGTAATCGAGGTTGCCGGTCACCCGCGTACCGCGGAAGGGGCTGCCCGGGTAGAGAATGTCCCCGGTTTGGCCCGACAGGTCGACCATGATGTCGTCGATGTTGCCCGCGTCGATCGCGCCGCCCTGAATGATCACGCCCTTGCCGTCGGGGGTCCATTGCTTGGACTCGCCGGTGGGCCAGACCACCCGCGCATTGGTGACCTCGTAGTGATCACCATTCGCTGTCAACGCGCCCACGATGGGAAGGGCCTGGAAGTTGCCGGTTTGGCCAAAGACGATGCGGGTGAACAGCACATGCGTGCCGTCGGGCGACGGCCGCATCTCCCGTTCACGGTTCAAGATGCCGCCGGGCGGCAGGCCGGGCAGGGTGGCCCCGCCGCCGTCGGGGGTGATGACGTTCACGATCCGCGCCGGGGAGCCGATGCCGTTGTAGCCGGCCGGCTCAAAGATCGCGTAGCGGGGATCGGGATTGTTGAGCAGCACCACGACTCGACCGGTTCCGTCATAGAACGGAACGGGTTTGAGGATGTTGATCGGCACCGCCGGGTCCGACCCGGCAACCGTTGGGGCGACGAGGCCGCAGGTGAGGCATTTCGCGTCCGTTCCGTCGATGTTGATCTGATAGATCTCGCCACGGCCGCCGGCGGCAGGTGTGCCGGAGAAGTAGACGGATTTTCCGTCCTCTGAGTAGCGCGGATTGACCGGCTTGGTCACGCCATCGGGCATGTTCAGAATTGCTCGCTCGACGGTGGGGTTCAGAACATTGACCCCGATGGTGTCCCGGTCGCCGTGCGGACGGAACAGGCTGAGCAGGTTGAACTTGCCGTCGGTGACCGACACCGTGAACGAATCAATCTGCGCTGCATCGTAATTGATGTCGTCGGGGGTGTAGGTGAAGTTGCCCGTCGCCTGGTCGATCGTCAGGGTGCCGTGCTGCGGTCCCTTGGTGACCTTGTAGGTCAGGGCGTCGCCTTCCGCATCGGTGGCACCGAGGTTTCCGGTCAGGGTCTGCCCGGTCTGCACCGTGGTGGTGGGGTTGTAGGCGATGGTCGGCGCCTGGTTGAAGAAGCTGCGTCGGACCCAGGCCAGCAGCGTCCACAGAGCCGGCGACGGGGTCGACGGTGCGGCGGGCGACGGCGCCACAAAGGGAGCGAGCACGGCGGCGAGGACACCGTGCATGGTGGCTGCTTCGGTCACGGGCGCGGCCGGATCGGCAGTCATCGCGATGGATGCGCCGCTTCGGCTCGTCTTGGCGGCGACCCCGGTGGTCTGGACGCTTGTCGCAACCGTCTTCACGGCGGGTTGGGTGGTGTTGACGATGACATCATCGATTCCGGTCTCGGTCGCCGACTCGGTCTCGGGCGGTCCGGCGGGTGCTGTAAGGGTGTCATCGGAATCCGAGTGCGAGCCGTTCCTGCCAGGAGCCTTCGTCGGCTGCCCGGCGGCCGGCACCGTCAGCACCGGCGGGCTATACACCGGCACCTCCGATGACTCCTCATCGCCGGCGGGCTCACTCGAATCAGTCTCAGTCCCAGCGTCATCGGTGCCGTCGCCAGCTTCATCGCTGGGCGATGTCGAGTCCACCGGCGAATCCGATTCGGTGTCATCGGCGTCATCCCTGTTATCGGCACCGATCGTGTCGGCCTGCCCGGTCGCGGATGTTGCGCCCGACCCGCTGGCGGCCTTGTCGTTCGCCGACGAATCCTTGTCTGATGAAGCGGCCGAGCTCGTAGTCGACCCTGAGTCCGCCGAACTCGACGTCGAGGACGATTCCGACGCACCACCGGTCGTGTCGGCCGCGGCCACGCCGTAGCCGGTGGCCACCGCGGCGACAAGCCACGCCGCCACGGCCATACCGCCGTATCCGCCGAACTTCACCGCGCGTTGGGCAGCTGTTCGAGAGGGCGCGACGGTCCACACCGGGGTGTTCGACGAAGGCGCAGAGAACAGGGGGTTGGTGTGGTGATTGGCGCTCGCCATGGGTTCAGCTCCAAATGGGTTTAAGGGATTAGTCCGTGTTCAGTTGATCGTCTTCGGTGCACGTATAGAGTTCTGATGGTGCGGCCGGACGCCCGAGTGGTGTGTCAGAATTTGGTCGACTGATCAGGAAGAGTGACATGGATCACCACAGCTGTCAACGGTGTGTACTTCGCACCTGGATCGGCGATAGCTTGCGCAGTCGGTGTCGGCGCTAGCCCATACGTTGCTGAAATGTGCATCGAGGGGCGTGTTCACTTCGTCCCGCCACGGTCGGGTGCGTGAATGACTCGAGAGGCCGACTGATCTGGTCGGTCAGGTGATCACGACATCCTGCACGGACAAAGCGCGGACCCGCCTTGGCGATCGTCGGGGCAGCCAGCAGTGGGCTTGCAGCCTGTCGCCAATCACGCTGCGCCAGAATGACTCAACCCCGAATATCGCTGATCGGTCATCAACTGGGAAGCCCTCGCCGAATGCCACCCAGGAGGGACTCTCTATCGAGGTGTCGGCGAGAGCCGGCAGATGTTTCAGGCCCGCTGTTTATGCCTGCCCACCGCGACGTACGCCCGTCGGGCATGATCTGGCCGTCGCCCGTGTTGACCGAGTTTGGCCGGACGCCGCTGTCATCAGACCTACAGTGCCGCTGTTGTCAGCGGTCGGAAGAACAGTTCGGCACGAGCTTCGCAGGCATTCCACGCATTGCCATTGTGATCGATCGATCAGTTTTGCGGTTCCATCATCCAGCGCGAGCGTCCACGCGCGAAGCGCAGTCGGCGACCTCACTCTTATGTCGGCTTCCGGCGGGCTTTCCAATCGCCGATGGTGTCGAGGCGGAGGCGTTGGTGAGCCGCCGCGCCGGTGTCCAGCCCCGTGTCACGTTCCCGGAGCCGGCCGATGACGCGCTCCCGGTGCTCGACCGGATTGTGGTCGTCGTACTTGAACTTGGCCTCGACCCTCACGATGGACATGCGCACCCCACGGATACCGGGCAGCAACCGACCGTACGGATCCTGTCCGACAGTCACGGCCGCATGGCCGCCTTCGGGCTGCAGATCGCCGAACTGGGTTCTGAGGATCTGCGCCTTGCCCTCGGGATCGTCGACAACTGAAGGGCGGCCGACGAATTGGACCGCAGAGTAGTAACTCGTCGGGACGCCGTCTTCGTCGGCGCCGCCGGCTTTGGCCCGCCAGTAGGACGGGATGTAGGCGTAGTCGCCGATCACCGCCAGGCGGACCTCGCCGGCCGCTTCCAAGTGCGGCCAGACGGGGTTGGGGCGGGCCAGGTGGAAGACCAGCTCGCTGTCGGTGAGGGTGAAGTGCGTGTGGATCAGCAGCGGGGCCTGACCGGGATCGATGTTGTTGACCGCCAGCGTCCCGAACCGGTCCGTGGCCGCCAGCCACCGTTGCCATTCGGCGGCGTCCTGTGCAGCGTCCCAGGGATGGATGAGCATCTCAATCTCCTTGTCGTGCAGTCAACATTCGGCTGGCCACTGCGTGCCATCGCGTCGGCCACGTGCGCAGTGCCCAGGACTCATCGAGGTCAGTCATGGGTGCCTTCGGGCCGCGGTGGGGCAGAGGTACCGACGCCGGGCTCGAACACCGCCAGGGAGAACCGTGCCGCACCATCATGGGGATTGGCATAGGTATGGGGCAGGTCGCCGGGGAATGTCAACGCGTCGCCGGTCTGAAGCGCGATCGACTCACCGGCGACCTCGACGGTGATCTCGCCGTGCAGAACGTGCAGGAGTTCTGTGGTGCCGGCGGCATGGGCCTCGGTGGCATGGATGTCGCCCGGACCCAGGCTCCAGTCCCACAGTTCGACGACGTCGGGAGCCGTGGTGCCGGCAACCAGGACTCCGCATCCGCCCTCGGCGCCGGTCCACAGTTCTGCGCCCTGACCGCTGCGGGTGACGGTGACGATGCGGCGTCCCGGAGGTTCGACCAGCGCGGGCAGGCCGATCCCCAACGCATCGCTGAGTCGAAGCAGCGTTCCCACACTGGGATTGACGGTGCCCTGCTCGACGCTGACCACCATGCGACGGCTCACGCCGGCCACTTCCGCCAACCGATCGAGTGTCCAGTCCCGGGCGCGTCGCTCCTGCTTGACGCGCGCGCCGATCGCCGCGGCGAGTTTCGCCGCCACCTCATCCATGCAGTGCACTATAACGCACTAATGGTGCGTTCAATGCTGGACCGTGAGTAGCTCCCGGGGAGCCGATGACCTTCGGCCCTAACCGCGTGAACGCTGTTTCGGTACGAAGAGGGACATGACCAACGAAGTAGATGATCACGATTCGTGGGGTATTCCCCGGCGCGGTGGAATACGCGCGTAACAAGATTGGCGGACTCGGGCGGTTCACTCGTCAGCCCATCACCCACGCCCGACTGAGGTTGACGCACGGGCACCGCGACATCGCTGAGTCCGCTGTGATCGCTCAAGTCAACATGGATGTGCGCGGGCGACCCGTGCGCGCGCAGGTCGAGGCCGCCTCTGCCCGTGAAGCGATCGACAAACTGGAGGCGCGGATGCGTCGGCGCCTCGGGCACGTGTGTGATCTCTGGGAGCCGCACCGTGGACCCGATGCCGCGCCGCCATGGCGTCACGCTGCGGAGTCCGCTGCACGGAGCCCGTTGATTTCTTGCGACGCTTTCATCAGCCGTCGCAAGAGCTATGCGATGGCCCCGTGCACCGTCGACGACGCCGTCATCGAGATGGACCTGCTGGACTACGACTTTCACCTTTTCCACGAGATCGGAAGCGATGCTGCCGCTGTCGTGTATCGCGGTGGACCTACCGGATTGAGGCTCGCGCTGGTGGCCCCGATTATCGCCGATCAGGTGGCTCCCTATGAACAGCAGGTCAGCATCAGCCCGCATCCGGTGCCCTGTCTGCGTGAAGACGCAGCTGTTGAGCGCATGGACCTGATGAAACTGCCGTTCCTGTTCTATATCGATGCGGCTGCGGGTCGTGCCAGCGTGCTCTACCGCCGACTCGACGGCCACCTCGCGGTGATCACTCCTGCGGGGTGAGCAACCGCCAGAATGGCCTTCGGACTGGGTACTTGCGGCAGCGCGGGGCGTTAGTCGTTCGTGCCCGTCGGCTCTGGGGGCGTCCGGCTCAAACCTTGGGACTTTAGCCCCTGAAGGTGCGTGGCCGTCGCGCCGAGAATAGTTCGCATGCAGACCTTCAGGTTCGACCTCGGCGCGTGGTCGCGGCGTCTGGTGGGGCGCAACCCCTTGGTTCGTCGCGCCGACCGTGTGGAGGCTATGGCAACCTTGCTGATCGCGCTGTTGGCCATGCTGGCCTTGCCGATCGCCGCTGCGGCAGGAACGGCGATTCACGAGAGTCTTGCCAACGAGTTCACCCAGGAGCGTCTGTCCCACCGACAGGTCGATGCCACCGTGTCGGCAGACAGTCGAGAAGTGCCACAGATGTACGGCAAGGCCTACCTCACCGAGATCAGTTGGGAAGTAGATGGACTGGCTCGTACCGAAACGCTTCGCACCGGACAACTTCGGGCAGGGGAGCACTTCGACCTATGGGCCGACGAGGCGGGTAATCGGACGATGAAACCGCCGTCGGACGCAGACGCAGTCGTCCAGGCCGCAGGCGCAGCGTGCGGTCTCTGGGCCGCGTCTGTCGCCCCTGCAGCAGCGGTGTGGCTGCTATTGCGGCGAAGGCTCACGCGTGCACGATGGGCGGCGTGGGATCGCGAGCTAGGTGACATGGCGGATGATGACGGGCGCCCGAACAATTCTGCGTGAATATCCCGCTAGTTACGAACCACCGCCACGGGAGCCAGCGCCGATTCGACAACCGACGCGCTCACCGAACCCAACAACATACTTGAGATCCCGCCCCGACCCCGGCTTCCGACGACGACCAGCTGAGCATGCCTGGACTCGTCGATCAGCCAACGCGCCGGCTTGTCACACACGATGCGACGATGCACGGTGACGTCGGGATAGTGCTCCTGCCATCCCGCCAGCCGTTCGCCCAGAATTTCATGACCCTGGTCTTCGTACTTGTGCCAATCCATGCCCAGAAACGGAAACAGTGCCACGTCGCTCCAGGCGTGCAGCGCAACTAGATCGACTCGGCGTCGTGAAGCCTCGTCGAAGGCGAACCCGATCGCCGCCTCCGACGAGGGCGAGTCATCGATTCCGAGCAGCACGGGTAGATCTCGGTCAACGCTTCTTGCCACGCCTTCCTTCGCGACGATCACCGGGCACCGCGCGTGGTGCAGCAGGTTTCGACTCACCGAGCCCAGTACGACACCACCGACCTGGCCGGGCCCGCGACTGCCGACGACGACCAAATCGGCGGCGCTCGACGCCTCGGTGAGTTCGGTCAGCACGCCGTCGTGACGGCGCTCGACAAACACCTTGGGGCTGGGCGAGCCTTGCACGGCAGTATAAAGAGTTTCCCGTGCGAGCTTGATCACGTTGTCCGCGTTGTCCTCCTGCCAACCCTGATAGTCCGACAGGACCGCTTCTATCGACCAGCTGACGATGATCGGCGACACCACATGCATCAGGGTGACGGGTCGCCGCCGCAGGACCGCGTCGCCGGCGGCCCAGCGAACCGCCGCTAGTGATTCCGGGGATCCGTCGATGCCGACGAGTATTCCGAACCGCGATGAAGACTGCGACATCTGGGTCTCCTGCCTTGGACGACGGTGGGCGCTAGATCTCGTGGCCGGCTGAAATCCGCGCCGTGGTCAGGCCAACGCCGAGACGAGGACAGCCTTGATGGTGTGCATCCGGTTCTCGGCTTGGTCGAAGGCGACGTTCATGGTGCTCTCGAACACCTCATCGGTGACCTCGATACCGTCACGCAGTTCCGGGAAGCGTGCGCCGATCATGGCGCCGACCTCGGTATCGCTGTTGTGCAAGGCAGGGAGGCAGTGCATGAACTTGACACGCGGATTATGCGCTGCGACAAGGAGTTCTGCGTTGACTTGGAAGGGCAGCAGTGCCGCGATCCGACTGTCCCAGGTATCCACGGGTTCGCCCATGGATACCCAGACGTCGGTGTAGACAAAGTCGGCCCCATCCACCGCCTTGACAGGATCGTCGGTGATGGTGGTACGCGCACCGGAATCCAGCGCGAAGTCCTCGCACAGGGCCAGATGCTTCTCCTCGGGCCACAGATCTGCCGGCGCGCCGATACGAACGTCCATTCCGAGTTTCGCCGCCGTCAGCAGCAACGAGTTGGCGACATTGTTGTGTCCGTCCCCGACGAAGGCGAAGGCGATGTCGGTCAACGGCTTCGGGCAATGTTCGGTCATGGTCATGATGTCCGCGAGCATCTGGGTGGGGTGGAACTCATCGGTGAGCCCGTTGAAGACCGGGACCCCGGCGTACTCGGCGAGTTCTTCGACGGCCTCCTGGCTCGCGCCGCGATACTCGATGGCGTCATACATCCGACCGAGGACACGGGCGGTGTCTTTGAGCGACTCTTTGTGCCCGATCTGCGATGACGTCGGGTCGATGTAGGTGACATGGGCGCCTTCGTCATGGGCGGCTACTTCGAACGCACACCGTGTCCGGGTGGACGTCTTCTCGAAGATCAGGGCGATGTTTTTGCCCGCCAGGGTCTGCCTGCCCAGACCCGAATACTTCGCCCGCTTGAGATCACGCGCAAGATCAAGCAGGTAGTGCAGGTCGCGGTCAGTGTGATGCACAAGGCTGAGCAGGCTGCGATTCCGATTGTTGAACGCCACCGTGGATGCTCCTTCAAGATCGCTGGCTCCCGGGTGTGCAGGGGTTGATCTGACGTTAGGGCGGCGACGGCGCCACCTCAGGAGTCCTTGGGTCGTCGAACAAGGGACTTTGTGCCTCAGACGCGGCGAGCACGTGCTGCCTACAGTCGACAGATGACCAATGACACACGCTCGATGTCCATCTTGTCCGCGACCGAGTGCTGGGATCTTCTGGCGAGCAGCGCGCTTGGCAGGCTGGTCACCAGTGTCGACGGCAATCCTGCGATCTTTCCCGTGAACTTCGTCGTGCAGCACCGGACGATCTTGTTCCGCACGGCACTTGGCACGAAGCTCGTCAGTGCAGCGATCAACAGCAATGTGCTGTTCGAAGCCGATGGGTACAGCCTCAGCGAGGGCTGGAGTGTCATCGTGTCGGGAGTTGCGCGCTCGATACGTGGCGACGAGGACATCGCGGAAGCCGATCAGGCGGGACTGATTCCGTGGACCGGTTCGGAAAAGCAACATTACGTTCGTATTCGGCCGCGCAGCATCACGGGTAGGCGTTTCGGCTTCAGCACCGAACCGGCAGCGTGTTTGCCCGTCGAGGATCCGGTGCTGGGATGACGAATTGGAGCCGATGATGACTACAGCGCGACTGCACGACCGCAGGCCCGGTGGGCGGGTTTTCCGGGACCGCAGGGAGGCGGGTCGGGTGCTGGCCGGACTGCTGGCTGGCTATCGGGGGCGAGACGGTCTGGTGGTCTTGGGCTTGGCCCGCGGCGGCATTCCGGTGGCCTGGGAAGTGGCAGCCGCGCTCGGTGCCCCGTTGGATGCATTTATCGTGCGCAAGCTGGTGCACCAGATCATCCCGAGTTTGCGATGGGCGCGCTGGCCAGCGGTGGGCGGGTCGTGCTCAACGACGACGTGGTGCGTGCCCTTGGGGTGCCGCCGCAGCTGCTGCGTGACATCGCCGAACGGGAAGGCCGCGAACTGGCCCGCCGTGAAGTCGCCTATCGCGGAGGGCGGCCACCGCTGGAGTTGGGCGGTAAGACGGTGATCCTCGTCGACGACGGGCTTGCCACCGGGTCGAGCATGCTCGCCGCCGTCCAGGCCTTGYGGGAGATGGCCCCTGCTGAGATCGTGATCGCGGTACCCGCGGCGCCGGAATCGACCTGCAGAGAGTTCGCCGGAATCGTTGACGATGTGGTGTGCGCCTCCATGACGACACCGTTTCTCGCGGTCGGACAGTCCTTTTGGGATTTCACACAGGTAACCGACGACGAGGTGCGCGAGTTGCTGGAAACCCCCACCGCCGGCGCCGGTACTGCGGGAATCCGCTCGGGGGCAACGCCCGCCGAAATCATCAACCGAGCGGCCGTCGATGCCCCATTCGGCCTTCCTCCCCGAGAAGCTCTGGACGAACTCGTCGGTGACGCACGCATCGTGTTGATCGGAGAGAGCTCACACGGGACCCGCGAGTTCTATGAGGCCCGGGCTGAGATCACCAAGTGGTTGATCGAAGAGAAGGGCTTCTGCGCGGTGGCCGCGGAAGCCGACTGGCCGGATGCCTACCGGGTGAACCGTTACGTCCACGGTCGGGGTGACGACGCGTCGGTCGAACAGGCATTGCTCGGTTTCGAGCGATTCCCCGCATGGATGTGGCGCAATACCAGTGTCCGAGATTTTGTCGGGTGGTTGCGCAGACACAACACCCGGGCGAGGAGCGGGGGCGGACGTGAAACAGGCTTCTACGGCCTCGACCTGTACAGCCTGCATCGCTCGATGCAGGAGGTGATCCGGTACCTGGAAAGTGTCGAACTTGCTGCGGCCCAGAGGGCGCGAGAACGATACGCATGTTTCGACCACGCCTCCGCCGACGACGGCCAGGCTTATGGTTTCGCTGCCGCGTTCGGTGCGGGCCTGTCATGTGAACGGCAGGCCGTTGAACAACTGGTCGAGCTGCAGCAGAATGCCCTGGATTATGTGCGCCGCGATGGACTGCTCGCCGCGGACGAACATTTCTACGCCCAGCAGAACGCGCAGACCGTTCGCGATGCGGAGGTGTATTACCGCGCGATGTTCGGTGGCCGGGTCACGTCGTGGAATCTGCGCGACCGGCACATGGCGCAGACCCTAGAGGCGCTGCTGGCACACCTCGATCGAAACGAAAGATCGGAGCCTGCCCGAATCGTGGTGTGGGCGCACAACTCGCACGTAGGCGATGCTCGGGCGACGGAGGTCGGAGCGGACGGTCAACTGACTCTTGGACAACTCGTCCGCGAGTCGTTCGGCGACCAGAGCAGACTGATCGGATTCACCACCTACTCCGGCACCGTGACTGCTGCCAGTGAATGGGGTGGAATTGCCGAGCGCAAGGTCGTGCGGCCGGCGCTCAAGGGAAGCGTCGAAGAGCTTTTCCACGAGGTCGACAGGCCGGGCTTCCTGGTAGCCCCGCGATTGAGTCGGTCAGCGGCCGAGCCGTTGCACGATGTTCGGCTCAATCGTGCCATCGGGGTCATATACCTGCCTGCGACGGAGCGGCAGAGCCTCTACTACCACGTCCGGCCCAGCGATCAGTTCGATGCGATCATCCACATCGATAGGACGACCGCGCTGGAGCCGCTCGATACCACCAGCGTGTGGGGCGAGGGCGAAATGCCCGAGACGTATCCCAGCGGACTGTGAAACCGGCGTCCATCGTCACACTGACGATGAATCCTGCGCTTGACATCACAGTCGATGCCGACGATGTCGTTCCCACCGAGAAGATTCGTTGTCGAGGTGAAAGATATGACGCCGGCGGGGGAGGCATCAACGTGGCCCGCTTCGCTCGCGTTCTCGGAGAGTCGATTACGGCTGTCTTCGCCGCGGGCGGACCCACCGGCGCCCGGGTTGCCGGCCTCGTGGGGGCATCCGGCGTCGCATACGAGCAGGTCGGCATTCGGGGCGCAACCCGCGAGAACTTCACGGTCAATGATCGTCGTTCAGGCAAGCAGTTCCGTTTCGTGTTGCCCGGGCCCGCAGTCCACGACGATGATCAGATCCGTTGCCTCGAAGCCCTGCAGCACGCTGCTGTGTCGGCGCAGTTCGTCGTCGCCAGCGGAAGCTTGCCGCGCGGCGCCGTGCCCGATTTCTATCAGCAGGTCGCGAGTGTCTGCGCTCGCGCGCGTGTACCGCTGATCTTGGACACCTCGGGGGGCGGGCTCGCGCATGTCAGATCCGGGGTGTTTTTGTTGAAGCCGAGCGTGCGCGAGCTTCGCGAATGCAGTGGACGACCACTGGCCACCGAGCAGGAACAGATTCAGGCAGCCCGGGAACTGATCGACCGCGGTGTCACCCACGCTGTTCTCGTCTCACTCGGTGAGCGCGGCGCTCTGCTCGTGACACCGTCGGAATGCGAGCGTTTTCCGGCGATCCCGGTGGCAGCGGTGAGCGGTGTCGGGGCCGGCGACGCCATGGTGGCGGGGGTTACCGTCGGGCTCGTGCGTGGTTGGACGCTGACCCGGGCCGTACGTTACGGAACTGCGGTGGCGGCGGCGAAGCTGCAGACTCAAGGAACCTCGCTGTATGACCGCGGCCAGGTCGAGCGATACTTCGACGACCTGACGACGCAACAGCTCCCTGATGCCATGGCTTGACGCTCGTTGGTCTCGACAGGTTCTCGACGGCACGGGCCGTTCGCGGCAGGCTCACCACCGACCGGCCGCGGACGTCGAGGTCTGACTGTTCTTGACGGTGTGTGCGACGATCACCGCAAGTTCTGCCGGGCCGGCATGACCGATCTTGTTGACCGTTGATGCGACATCATCGGTACTGTCACCGTCGATCATGATGATTCCGCCGAGTTCCGGACTGGCCTGGAGGAATTGGGCCAGCCCTTCGCTTGTCGCAACGGGATAGATGTGTACATCGGGATACTCTCGCCGCCACTGTGCCGCGAGGAGATTTACAGCGTCCACGCAGCTCTTGTCTTGCCCGGAGTCGGTCCACACTGCCAACACCGGCCATCCGCGGTTTCGGGACTCCGAAGCCGCATCGGCGATCACGGCGCAGTTGTGGTGCGAGCTTCCGCCGATCGAGACGATGACCCAACGTGATCCAGGCTCACGGACGGCCGATCCGGCTGGTGTGCGGACGATCGCCACAGGGCATGTCGTCTTCTCGGCGACTGTTGTCGCGGTTGAGCCCATGAGGGCGATTCCCAGGCGACTCATGCCCGTCCACCCGACACAGACCATATCGACATCGCGGGATTCCGCGATCAGAACAGCCCCCGGCGAGCCCTGTGCAATCGTCGTGCTGACCGTCACCCCGGCACCGTATTCAGTGATCCGGTCGCGTGCAGACGTCAAAGCACGCTTGGCCGTTTCGACGGCGGCCTGGTACTCGGTGGCGGTCAGCGTGCCCGACAGGTCGGTTCTGATCGCGTAGATCAGTCGAAGCGTGGCGTTGCGCGCCGCAGCCTCATCGGCCGCCCAGAGCGCGGCACGTTCTGCTTGCCCTGATCCGTCGATCCCGACGATGATCTGTCTTTTCTTGGCACCAGACATGTTGTCATCTCCCCTTTTTGATGGGAATACGCGAATCATGCTATGCAACCAGGAGGCCGATGGGCGGAGTCGAAGGTCACCACGGCGCCGTCAAAGGTCCATCGAAATCATGATGTAGCCAGGGGCCGTAGGAGAGGTGACTTTCGGCCGTAGCGCCACGGAAGCCCTCCTCCGACACTGAGTGAACGGCACACTTGCCGAAATTGCCGCGGAAAGGCTGGGATTCGCCCATGGCATCCGAGAGTGCACATGATGCGACGGCAGGGTTCGTCGATCTACAGGCGCTGTTGGCGTCGGTCCCCGATGCGGCGATGCTTGCCGACCAAGCTCTGACTTCTCTCGCCGTTGAATACTTCTGCTGGCAGATGCACTGGGACGATTGGTGCATGCGCCAGCCCTCGAAACGGCAGACGGCGTTCAAAGACTGGGTTGCCGAGGGACGTGAATTGTTCGATCGGCGCGACGAACTCAAGGCTGCCGCCTGTTCGCTCTTGCGGCGTGGTGGTGACGAGGCGACCGAGGACACCACATGATCGAAGTCATGCCGGCCATGCCCGGCGGCGTCACTGGCATCCGCGTCTCTCGCCGGTTATCCGGCGAGGACCTTCGCCTGTTCGAGCCGATGATGAAGCAGCTTCGGTATTCTGATGGCATCAGAGTCGTCGAGGTGATCGCTTCCGACTACGAAGGATTCGGCCCCGGCGGGTTGATGGAGGACCTCAAGATCGGGCTCGGCTTTGTGGCGCAGCAACGTCACGCCTTCAGGCGCTTCGCCATCGTGACGGATCAGCAATGGGTCGTGGATACCTTGCATGCGCTGGCCTGGATGATCCCCGGCGACATGAAAATACTTCGCCTCGATGATCTCGACGGCGCCGTTGAATGGGCCGCGGCCTGAACTCAGCCTGCGGGCGCGATATGTGCCATCGGACTACTTCTCAGGGCGTGGGGTTGCAGCACCCTCGTCACTCCAAGCAGACCTGGCGCCTGATTCGCCGATCCGATACACCTGGATGACCGCGGCGCTGCTCGCGACGACGACGATAACGGCGATGGCCACGGTGATGCCTGTGGACAAAGGACGCTGGCGTTGCTCCCGCCGGTGGGCAAAGGCCAGGAGCGCAACCCCTAGCAGCAGGCTGAGAGCGAAATAGAGCATGGTGTCGCCGAGCGCGGTGTGTGCCCGCAGCACGTCGGTTTCGTTTATGCGTAGCTGCAACCATTCACCGGCCTCTGTGGTGAGGGGCGTCATCACGACAATGGCCGCTGCGAGAATCACCACCAAAGAAATCAAATGGCGCCGAGCGGCCGGCCAGACAGCACTCAAAATCGCAAGCGCAGCAGTGAGCGGTACAAGGGCGACGATGAAGTGGACCAGAAGGATGTGTACCGGAAGTCCCTGGATGGTTGACATAGGTTGCCTCTCGATCTTTTGGACAGCCGGATCAGCTGACGACGCCGCCAATCACGTGGCCGACGACATATGTGGTGGTCAGCGCGAGGCCGCCGCCGACGACATTGCGGATCACCGCCCGTGGAACATCAGCCCCGCCCAGCCTTCCCGACAACACGCCAGTCGCGGYGAGTGAGACCAGCACGACTCCGATTGTCAGCGGCACGCGCGCTCCGAGCGGCGGCAACAGGATCGCGATCAACGGAAGAAGGGCTCCGATCGTGAAGGACGCGGCCGACGATAGCGCTGCGTGCCATGGATTGGTGAGTTCGTCTGGATCGATGCCCAGTTCTATTTCAGCATGCGCCCGGATGGCGTCGTGATCGGTGAGTTCTTGCGCAACCATGTTCGCCGTCTGTGGTGAGAGTCCGCGTTGTTCATACAGCGAGGCGAGCTCTTCCAGTTCGGCTTGCGGATCGTCACGCAGTTCACGGCGCTCGAGAACCAGAAGCGCGCGTTCGGTGTCTCGCTGCGTGCTCACAGAAACGTACTCACCCAAGGCCATTGACACGGCGCCGGCGGCCAGTCCAGCGATCCCCGCCATCAGGAGCGGCTCGCGGGCAGCAGTCGCGGCGGCGACTCCGACGACGATTCCGGCGGTCGAGACGATGCCGTCGTTGGCGCCCAGAACACCCGCGCGCAGCCAGTTGAGCCTCGACTGCACCGATCCCTGGTGGGGTTCATCGGGGGAAGGTGTCGACATGGCCGTCAGGCTATCGAAGTGATGGCGACGGCGCCAGCATAGGTAGCCTATCCAAAACTATTGCGGCAGTGTCTTTCTCAGTAGCGAGCGACAATCACCGGAACTCGCGCTGCCTGGACGACGGCAGAACTGACCGAGCCCAGCAGGGCACTTGCCACCGCGCCGTGCCCGTGACTGCCGACAACGAGCAATTGCGCCGACTCCGACTGTTGGACAAGGCGTCGGGCGGGCTGGTCCAGAACGACCACCCGGCGGACCGTGACGTCCGGATAGCGTTTCTGCCAGTCGGTCAACGCTGCGGATACCTCGCGTTCGACGTCCGGCCGAAGTTCATCCCAGTCGAACCGGGGGAGTTCCCACGCGCCAGGAGACCACCAAGCGTGCAAGGCAACCAATTCGACACCACGTCGCTGCGCTTCATCGAAGGCCAGCGCTGTGGCGCCCGCGGAGGCAGTGGAACCGTCGAATCCAAGGACAACGGGATCTTTGGAGTCGAAGGGCGGCAGGAACTCGTCGTGGGTCACAGTGACGGGGCAATGCGCCCGGTGCACCAGGGCAGTGCTGACCGACCCGAGAACGGTCCGCGCCAGAGCGCCCTGCCCGCGGCTTCCCACTACCAACATGCCGGCGTGCTTTGATCTCTCGATGAGTTCGACCGTCGGCACGGCCAGCTTGAACTCTGTTGTGACATCTACGGCGCCGTTGGTAACTTCCTTGGCGGCCTTCTGGGCGTTTTCGAGAATGCGAGCACCGAGGTCCTGCTGCCGGGCGAGTGATCCCGGCGGCGGCACCAACAGCGGCCAGGTGCCGAGAGCCGGCACAACCGCATAGACGATCGTCAGCGTCGAACCGCGAGAGGCTGCTTCGCCAGCTGCCCAGCGGAGAGCCGTTTGCGATGAGGGGGAACCGTCGACACCAACCACGATGCCGGCATTGAACGATCCGTCCATGATTGTCAGTCCCTTCATCATGGTGGGCTGTGCCACCAGTCAGGGACAACCTAGGACTCGGGGGCCATCCGCCGGTCGGGACTTTCGGCCTCATTCGGTGGGGTCGGACGGCCGGCCCAGCTTGGAGACGAACGCGGCGGCCTGCGCGCGCCGTTCCATCCCGAGCTTGGCAAGCAGGCGGGACACATAATTCTTGATGGTCTTTTCCGCGAGGAACATCCGTGCCGCAATCTGCTTGTTGGTGAGGCCTTCACCGATCAGCGTGAGCAATGTTCTTTCCTGGTCGGTCAACTCTGAGAGGGGGTCAGCGTGCTCGGCGGATTCGCGGAGCTTGGCCATCAATGCGGCAGCGGCGCGATTGTCGAGAAGTGAACGACCGGCGCCCACGTCCTTGATGGCGCGGGCGAGCTCCATTCCCTTGATGTCCTTGACCACATAGCCGCTGGCGCCGGCGAGGATGGCGTCGAGCATGGCCTCCTCGGATGTGTATGACGTGAGCATCAGGCACCGCAGGTCGGGCATCCGGGCCAACAATTCACGGCACAACTCCACACCGTTGCCATCGGGCAATCGAACGTCGAGCACCGCCACGTCGGGTCTCAAGCAGGGGATCTGTGCCAACGCGTGCGAGACCGAGCCGGCTTCACCGATGACCTGCAGCTCGGGGTCAGTGCTGAGCAGGTCGATCAATCCGCGTCGGACCAGTTCGTGGTCATCGACAAGAAACACCGTCACCATGGTCGTCCAACCCTCCTGCCGACGACCATCCGGTCGCAGGCGGACCTGCGCTCCATTGTGACGGCTACGCGCGTTGTTGGCGACCACAACCGCACCGCGATGTTGCGCTCGCTCAAATCAGGGCCAAAGGTCCATGGCATCGAGGACCTCTTCAGGCAGAGCGGGGCAGCGGCCCGGCAATAACGTCGAGAAGCAGACGGCGGCGCGTCGAGAGCCATGTCGTTCACCGCCCCGATTGTGCAAGGAGTGTCCCGTGTCTGAGATGCAACCGAAAATCATCGTTGCCGTTGACGGATCGCCCACAAGCAAGGCCGCTGTCGAGTGGGCTGCCCGAGATGCCGGGCTGCGGCATGCTCCCCTGACCCTGGTGCATGTACTGCCCAACCCGGTCGTGGGTACGTGGCTGACGCCACCCTCCATTGATGCCTATGCGACGTGGCGGGAGACGCGCGGCCGCGAAATTCTCGATGAAAGCCAGCACATCGTTGATGCTGTGCTGCTCGAGCTCGGCCCGGTGTCGGTCGACCGGGAGACATTCGTGGGCACGGTCATCCCCACACTGGTGGATCTGTCGAAGGACGCAGCCATGGTCGTGGTCGGCTGCCGAGGAGAAAGCGCCCTGTCCCGGCAGCTACTGGGTTCGGTGAGCGCAGGTCTCGCCCATCACGCGCATTGCCCGGTCGCTGTCGTCCATGATGAGCGAGCGCTGGACCGGGCCTCCCGCAAAGCCCCGGTACTGCTCGGGGTCGACGGGTCGCCCGCCTCGGAACAGGCGACGGGCATCGCCTTCGAGGAGGCATCACAGCGCGGCGTCGGCCTGATCGCCCTGCATTCCTGGGCTGACTACGGGTCGTTTGCGTTGCCAGAGGGCCAGTGGGAGGACCAGCTCGAGATCGGCAGAGAGACGTTGGCAGAACGGTTGGCGGGCTGGCAGGAGCGTTACCCCGATGTTTCGGTCGAGCGGCAGCTGGTGCACGGCAACCCCGCCATTCAGCTGGTTGCGACCTCGGAGTCTGCGCAGCTGACGGTCGTCGGCAGCCACGGTAGGGGCGGTTTTGCGGGCATGTTGTTGGGCTCGGTCAGCTCTGCGGTGGTGCAGACCGCTCGAACCCCGGTCATCGTTGCGCGGTCATGACGAGCCGGGTACCGAGTGGCAGCGACCCCGTTGCCGCCATCGTCGGCTGAACCGGAGCACGGGTTCGGCATCACTGGGAGCGGTACGCGTGGCATTGATTCGACGACTTGCAGGCAAGGCCCGGGCAATGAGCCGCAACGAAGTGGCCGTATCGGTCCTGGCGGTGTTCAGTTCCGCAGCGCTGGTTTCCGGAATCGTCGCGCACGCGGCCGGGTCGCCGGCGCTCGCCGAGAAGTTCTGGACGGCAGGCACCGTGTCCGCCCTGATTCCCGCTGTGTGGTGGGTGCTGAAGGCCTTGCGGGAAGGCAGGTTCGGCGTCGATGTGATCGCCGTTGTGTCGTTGGGCGGCACGATTGCCGTAGGGGAGGAACTCGCCGGGTCGCTGATCGCGTTGATGCTGGCGACAGGTCGTCTCTTGGAGGTGGCGGCGGAGCGTCGCGCGACCCGGGACCTGCGTGCACTGCGCGACCGTACTCCCATCTATACGCGGCGCAGGTCGGGCGATCRGCTCACCACCGTGCCCGTCGTTGATCTCGTCGTGGGAGATGTGGTGGTCGTCGGATCCGGCGAGGTGGTACCCGTCGACGGTCGGCTCGAAGGCGATGAAGGGATTTTCGATGAGTCCGCACTGACGGGGGAGTCGTTGCCTGTCAGCAGAAGCGCCGGATCCGATGTCCGCAGTGGTGTCGTCAACGCAGGTCAACCCGTCGACATATGTGCCAGTGCAAGGGCTTCGGACAGCACCTATGCGGGCATCGTCACGCTGGCCGAGCAGGCGGCGGCGGTTGACGCCCCGGTGGTGCGGGTCGCCGACCGGTTTGCCATGTGGTTTGTACCCTTGACGCTGGTCTTGGCTGCCGTCGCGTGGTGGGTCGGCGGTTCGCCGGTACGTGCCGTCGCGGTGCTCGTCGTAGCGACTCCGTGTCCCTTACTCATTGCCGCCCCGGTGGCCATCGTCTCGGGTCTGTCTCGCGCCGCGCGAGTCGGCGTCGTCGTCCGCAGCGGAGCCGCTCTGGAAGCACTCGGACGCGTGCGCACACTGGTGACGGACAAGACCGGAACCCTGACCGCGGGTTGCCCTACTCAAGCCAACGTGACTGTAGCCCCGGGGTTTTCGCGGGACGAGGTGCTCAGATTGGCCGCGAGCGCTGACCTGTACTCACCACACATCTTCGCGCGGGCGATCGTCAAGGAATGCACATCGCGTGGGCTCGACCCCAGTGCGCCCACGAACGTGCGCGAAGACCCTGGCCGAGGTGCGACTGCCACAGTGGACGGTCACGTCGTGGCCGTAGGCGCGCTGGGATCCGCCGCTGATCTGCCGGAGTGGGCGGCAGATGCACGGGCACGTGCATTGCTGGACGGGACTGCGGTGGCGTGGGTATGGATCGATGCCCGACTTGCCGGCGCGATCACACTCGCCGACCCGATCCGACCTGATGCCGTGCGCACCGTGCGACGACTACGGGCAGGTGGCGTGCGCCGCATCGTTCTGCTCACCGGAGACAATGCTGAGACAGCTGAACAGATATCGGCCACCCTGGGTCTCGACGATGTCAGATCGGAGCAGTCGCCGTCGGACAAGGTCGACGTGGTCCGCGCCGAGGCCCGCCTCGCCACCACGGCAATGGTGGGAGACGGTGTCAACGATGCGCCGGCTCTGGCTGTCGCCGATGTCGGGATCGCCATGGCGTCGCAGGGACGAACGGCCAGTTCCGAGCTCGCCGAGGTGGTCCTGACGACGGACCGGTTCGACAGAGTGGCCGACGCCATGGCCATTGCGCGCCGGGCCCGTCACATCGCCATCCAGAGTGCTGGGCTCGGCATGACGATGTCCGTCGTGGCGATGGTGGCAGCAGCTGCGGGCATGCTGCCCCCGGCTTTTGGTGCGGTGCTGCAGGAGTGCATCGATGTGCTGGTGATCCTCAACGCTCTGCGCGCCCTGGGCGCGCCGATCTCGAGCCGGAGACGATCGTCACCGGAGACGCAACGGCTCATCCGGCGGTTCGCTTCCGAACACGACGGGCTACGCAAAGGTGTCGCCGACATCCGCTCGGCTGCCGGCGACCTCGTGTGCGGACGCCTCGCCGAAGCGGTGCCCAGCCTGACCGCAGTCGACCATTTTGTGCAGACAGCTCTGCTGCCCCACGAGCACGCTGAGGAAGGACTGCTCTACCCGGAGTTGGCACTTCCGCTCGGTTCCGGCGAATCGACAGCGGCGATGAGTCGGATGCACGGCGAGATCAATCGCTTGGCGTGGCGTCTGCATCGGCATGTGGTGGAGGCGGCCCGTACGGGCACGGTGGCCTCTGATCACGTCGAGGACCTCCTTGCGTGCCTGTACGGACTGCACGAGCTGCTACGTCTGCACTTCGCCGTCGAGGAACAGGACTACTTCACCTTGTTACCGGATGAGTCGGCGAAGGCATGAGGATTTGATCGTGCTCGCATTCAGCCGAATCCTGGGTTTGAAGGTGCGTGATCGTGCCGGGAGCGAGTTGGGTCGTGTCGCTGATATGGCCGCGGTCCTCGGACGTCCCGACGGTGCCGCACTCGTCGACCGACTGATGGTGCGAACCGCGCGTGGGCGCCACCTGTTGTTCGCGTGGTCGGCGGTCGAAGGCCTGGGTTCCGACGRCATCCGGGTGTCGTCGGAGGGGATCCCGGTTGCGTCGGTGGCCTCCTCCCTGCACATCGACGAACTCCTGCTGCACCGTGATGTGCTCGACACCCAGATTGTCGATGTCGTCGGTCGGCGGGTGGCCCGTGTAGCGGACATCGTCTTGGCTCGGCGCCGGGACCGATCTCTGGAAGTCGTGGCCGTGGAGGTGGGTTTCGGTGCGGTGCTGCGGCGCTGGGGAATGCCGCCGCGGCTGGCTCGGACGGGGGCAGACACGGTTGCCTGGGGTGATCTGCACTTGACGTCTGCGCGGGGGCATGAGGTTCAACTTGCGACCCCTCGGTCAGCAGTGCATCTGCTCGATGCACGTGAACTCGCCGTCCTGGTGAGTCGGCTCGACGTGACCTCTGCCGCCGATGTTCTCACCACCAGGGGGCCGGGTGTCGCCGCCGATGTCCTGCGAATCAGCGACCCGGGGGTGGGCGACCATCTACTGCGGGCTATGACCGATGCCGACGCGGCCGATGTGGTCGCGGCCATGCCCGCCACCCACGCCTCCCGGTGGCGCCGCCTGTTGGGCCGACCACGTCTCGCCCATGGACGCCCGCTTCTGCGATCACACGTCTGGCCCCGTCGACGCGCTGAGCGCGGGTAGGCGGGATGAAGGTTCGGCGCCTCACTTTCGGTGCCCTACTGGCTGTCGTCGGTCCGGGGGTACTCGCCGGCCTTTCCGATGACGACCCGGCGGGCATCACGACATACTCGGTACTGGGTGCCAGCCATGGATACCAACTGCTTTGGGTTCTGCTGCTGTCCACGGTGGCCTTGGTGATGTTCCACTCGCTGGCCGCTCGCATGGGCGTTGTCACCGGCCAGGGTCTCATCGGTCTTGTGCGGCAACGCTACGGCGTGCGGACCGGTGGCGTGGTGCTCGCCACGCTCGTCATTGCCAACATCGGCACGACATGTGCCGAATTCGCCGGCGTTGCTGCAGGGTTCGACCTCTTCGGGATCAGTCGCCACATCAGCGTCCCCATTGCCGCGGTGACGGTGTCACTGCTGGTGTTGCGCGGCAGCTTCCACCGCATCGAGCATCTGCTGTTGCTGCTGTCCACGGTGTTTCTGGCTTATGTCGCATCCGGTGTGCTGGCGCACCCAGACTGGGGTGCGGCTTTGCAGGGACTCGTCGTCCCGACGATGCCGGTAGATGGCGCGACCATCGCCATCGTCACGGCGACGGTCGGCACGACCCTGGCTCCATGGGGTTTGGCTTTCATCCAGTCTTACGTCGTCGATAAGAAGCTGCGCGCTGAGGATCTCGTTCTCGAGCGCGTTGATGTGGTCACCGGAGCGCTGTTGACCGGTGTGATCGGCTTTTTCGTCGTCGTGGCGTGCGCCGCCACGCTGCACCGTGAAGGCCGCACGATTGCCGATGCCGCCGATGCTGCCGTGGCGCTTCAACCCGTGGCCGGTGGGGCGGCCGCAACCTTGTTCGCCGTCGGATTGATCGGTGCCGCTCTACTCGCGGCATCCATCCTGCCCCTGTCCACGGCGTACTCGGTCTGTGAGTACGCCGGTGTCGAAGCGGCACTGGACGATACCTACCATGACGCCAAGACGTTCTACGTCACCTACGGTGCAGTCATCTCACTCGGAGCCGGCGCGGTGATGCTGCCCGGCGCACCACTGGTGACCGTTCTCGTCACCACACAGATTCTCAACGCCGTCCTGCTTGTTCCGCTGTTGCTCGTCATGGTCGGCATCGGACGTGACGAAGATCTGATGGGGGAGTTCGCCATCGGCCGTCTGGCCACGTATTGCTACGGACTTGTCACCGCGGTGGTGGTGGCCTGCGTTGCTGCTTTGGCCTTTTCGTCGGTGCTGTGATTGCGCACAATGTCCGAGAAGTGATCCAGGTTCCGTCAGGTGATGGATTCCAGGTCGCCGTGCGATGCTGCCCGGCGCGTCGAGCAGAACCGACGGGGCCTTTATCGGGGCACCTTGGCGACGATTACCGGAGCATGAGATTCGGTGGCGACCGCAGTCGCCACCGAACCCAGCACCGCCGCCTCCATCCCACCCCTGTCGCGGCTGCCCACCACGACGAGCCCAGCCTGCCGCGCCTCCGCCAACAACCAGTGCGCAGGGCGATCACAGAAGAGGCGACGCCGCACAAGGACATCCGGATAGCGCCTCTGCCACGGTGTGAGGACATCCCCGAGCATCTTCTCACCCGCTTCGCGGCCGGTCCACCGATCCGCTTCAGGGTTGGAGAGGGCGCCGATATCGCGCCACGCATGGACGGCGATCAAAGGCACATTCCGTTGCGATGCTTCCTCGAACGCCACACCGGCGGCGTAGTGCGAGCAATCGGCTCCATCAATACCGACGACAACGGGCCGCGCGCGCTGCTCGGCGGTCGGGTCGCTGTGTACGACGGCCACGGAAGTGGTTGCGTGTCGACAAGATGCGGCCGTCACCGAGCCGAGTCGGCGGCCGCCCCACGAATACCGGGGCCGTGAACCGACAGCGATCATCCACGTGTGTGGTGTCAATGCCGAAAGCTCGGAAACGACCGCACCGTAGGCGATTTCAGTCCGTATCGGAACTGTCGAGCGGCTGCCGATCTGCTTGGTGACCACATGAAGGGCGCGCATGAGTGCCTCGCGGGCCAGACGCTTTTCGGATCGCAAGATGCTCTGTGTGGTCCCGCGGTCCGGGGTGCTGAACGTCGTCGGGTTGATGACATGAGCAAGAACCAGCGAGGTGTCGTGCACGACCGCCTCGTCTGCCGCCCAGCGGACTGCCCAGTCGGAGGCCACGGAGTCGTCGACGGCCGCGACGATGACGCGCCGCCTTTCCTCGATCGCCATCACACGTCAGCGAACGACCACGACGGAGCAGCGAGCATGCGCGAGCAGGCCGCTGTCGTGCGGTCCGATGAACCGCGGCAGTTCCGGGACATCGTCGCTACCGATGACCGCCAACGGGATGTTCGAGGCGCACTCGGTCGCGGGGTGACGATGAGACAGGTCGGCGTGCTCGTCGGCAAGGAATTCGGCCAGACCGCACTGCGTCGCGGCTGTCTCGATCTCGATGTCTGGATTGCGCTCGGCCCAGCTTCGGGAACGGCTGCGGGTCCGGCCGGCATCGTTGACGCCGAAGCCTTTGCAGCCGAGGCCCACGATGACCAGAGGCGCATGTCGTAATCGCGCTTCTTCCAGGGCGAACTCAACGGTCGCATCGCCGGTGTTCCATCCGTCGACCCCGACCGCGACCCAGTTGGCCGCATCCGCATCCGTGCCGTTCGAGGGACGAATGACCGCCACTGGGCAGTGTGCGCGGTCCGCGACGGATGCCGCCGTCGACCCCATTATCGAGCGGGCGATCACACCCATACCGACTGACGCCACGCAGAGCATCGACGCGGACCGCGACTCGGCGATCAGTGCGTTCGCCGGCGGACCCCACCGCACCGCTGTCTGAACCTCGACCGGCTTGCCGGTCGCGGTGACGGCGGCCCAGGCCGTTTCCAGAGCAGATTCGGCACGAGCGAGTTCCGGGCTCGTGGCAGGTTCTGAGACCCGTGCCGCCAGGACGTTGGTGACGCCGACGAGTCGCAGTGGCACGCTGCGGTGCAGTGCTTCGTCGACTGCCCATAGCGCAGCGTCGATGGCTGCCGTCGATCCGTCGATGCCGACGACGATTGGTCCGGCGTCATCTCGTGCGGTCACGACAGCCTCCTCTACAGCTCGGCCTACGGGGTTTCTGTAGTGCAAACTATGTGGCGGTACCCGGTGAAGGCAGAGCAGTTCGTCCTGCGCCCGGAGGCCCTTGGTCCCACGTCGCCGGGTGCCTCGCGGTAGGGGTCCTTTGTCCGACTTTGCAGTGACCAAGGACTCCAGACTTCACCGCGGCAACGCAATATCGTCGTTGCGAGCGAAAGGAGCTTTACATGAATTCAGCTGGTGCGCATGCAGGTCCGCACGGAATCGTGGTGGGCGTGGACGGCTCGACCGCGTCGCTGGCCGCTCTGGAGTGGGCCGCGTGTGACGCGAATATGCGCGATGTACCGCTCACCATCGTTCACGTGTTGACGACGGTGGACGCCGCGGCCTGGGTCGATGTGCCCATCCCAGAGGACTTCATCGAGATGAGGGACCGGCAAGCCGCGCAGATGATGCGCGATGCCGTGGATGCGGCGTCGAAATGGATTCCCGACTCATCCCGGGTTACCGTGCGTGAGCACCTGGTCGAAGGGCGTGCCGTGGGAGCGCTCGTGGACATGTCGAAGGACGCCGAGATGGTGGTCGTCGGATGCCGCGGGCTCGGCAAGGTCGAGGGTCTGATCCTCGGCTCGGTGAGCGCCGGCCTGCTTCATCACGCACATGGCCCTGTCGCCGTCATCCATGAGGAAGTTTCGGCGTCCAGCCGGCCGCCGAATGCCCCTGTGGTGGTGGGCGTCGATGGCTCACCTGCTTCTGAACGTGCGGTCGAGGTGGCTTTCGACGAGGCGTCCCGACGCGGCGTCGGAATCGTCGCCGTGCATGCATGGCTCGACCACAGCGCCACCGTACCCGGGCTGTATTGGGAGGACTTTCGCATCGAGGCCGAGGAGATCCTTGCCGAACGGCTCGCCGGCTGGTCGGAGCGCTACCCGGATGTGCCCGTCGAGCGAACCGCCGTCGAGAGCAAGCCGGCTCAAGAGCTCATCGCCCGGTCCGGGTCGGCTCAGTTGGTGGTGGTCGGCAGTCACGGACGTGGCGGGTTTGCCGGACTGCTTCTCGGTTCGGTCGGCTCGGCGGTGGCACACGCGTCGCGCTGTGCAGTGATCGTGGTCCGTCCTCAGTAACCCTGTGGGCCGATGTCGGCGGGCTGGTTACTCACGGTGTGAGGACTGCGGCACCCGCGATGCGCCCTGCCTTCAGGTCGTTCAGTGCCGCGTCGGCCTGATCCATCGCATAGGGTTGTGTTGTGACCTCGACACGGTGCTGACCGGCGAAGGTCAAGAACTCCCGCGCATCTGCGCGCGTGTTCGATGACACCGACCGGATCTGGCGTTCCTGGAACAGGTGGCGTTGGTAGTTCAGTGTCGGCACGTCGCTGAGGTGGATGCCTGCGATCGCGAGGGTTCCGCCGCGGTCGAGGTTTTCCAGCGCGGGCAGCACCAGTTCACCGACTGGCGCGAACAGAATCGCTGCGTCGAGCGGAACGGGCGCCGGGTCCGTAGCGCCCTGGACGGACGCGGCGCCCAGCGCCAGAGCCAGCTCGCGCGCTTCCCGACCCCGAGTCATGACATGCACCTCTGCACCTTGGGCCAGGGCGACCTGAGCGGTGATGTGAGCGCTACCGCCGAAACCGTAGATGCCGAGCCTGCCACCTGGTGGAAGCTGCGCCCGCAGCAACGACCGGTAACCGATGATGCCCGCACACAGCAGCGGAGCGAGTTCGGCATCCGAGTAACCGGACGGCAGCCGGTGCACGTAATCAGCTGGTGCAGTGACGTACTCGGCGTAACCACCGTCGGCGTCCCATCCTGTGTACTGCGAGTCCGGACAGAGATTCTCTGCGCCGCGCACACAGAACCGGCAGTGTCCACAGGTGTGCCGAAGCCACGCGACGCCCACCCGGTCGCCGACGGCCAGGTCCGGCCCGACGTTGCTGCCAAGGCCGACGACCTCGCCGACCACCTCGTGTCCGGGAATGACGTGCGGACGGTGCACCGGCAGATCGCCCTCGGTGACGTGCAGATCGGTGCGGCACACCCCGCACGCCGACACGGCGACCTGGACTTCGTCCGGGCCCGGTTCTGGGACCGCGACGTCAACGTACTCGAGGGGACGCGTGGTGAGCGGGCCGGGGGAGGAAACACGCCACGCGGACATCATTCGTGTGCTCATGATCCCATCGTCGACCACTGCGGCGTCTCACGGGAGCAACGAGGCGGAAACCGCGGCCCTTCAGGGTCTTTAGGCCCTAAATTAGACGGCCCTCACCCGGCTAACTTGGGGTTGCATCCCATCACACGAGGGGCTGCTTGGCTCGAAGGAATGGCTATCGTGCTCGATTATGAGGTCCCGCCGTTTGCCGACACTGTCGCTGTTCGTGAGATGGACCGGGACGAGCTGAGCGGCCTCATCACCGCGGTGCACTCAAAATTCACAGATCGCACACGCGACGAGGTTGGTGATGTGGTGCGCAGTGCGTACCGGCACCTCGCCCGCAATGCGACGGTGACGTCACACCTGATTCCACTGACACTGAATCGCAGTATGCGTCTCATGCGAATTGCACAGAATCAACGCCGTGGGACTGAGCCCGGCGAACATTTGGTCAAGGTCAACTCCTCGACCCGAAAAGCCGGATGACGGAACGCGAGGCCGGCCGCGGCGATCCTGATGCGCTGTTCTCTGCCGGTCAGCGCTACGACGGCCTACGGCGTTGGGCGCCGGGACTGGCTGATTTCTGCGGGTACCGAAAACGCTGGTTCCGCAACGACGTCCAAGCGGGCTTGAGCGTCGCAGCGTATCTGATACCGCAAAGCATGGCCTACGCCGCACTCGCCGGGCTCAGTCCTGAGGTGGGCTTGTGGGCCGCACTACCGGCCCTACTCGTCTATGCCGTCCTCGGGTCTTCCCGGCAGCTGTCCATCGGACCGGAGTCGACCACCGCATTGATGACGTCGTCTGCGTTGGCGGTGGTGGTCGCCGACGGTGACCCGGCGAAGTACATCGCCTGCGCGGCGGCGCTGACTCTGCTCGTGGGCCTGGCTTGTTGTCTGGCATGGACGCTAGAACTGGGATTCCTGGCCGGCCTGCTGTCCAAACCGGTTCTGGTGGGATACATGACCGGGATCGCCATCGCCATGGTGGTAAGCCAATCCAGTACCCTCCTCGGACTGCACCCGTCTCACGGCGACGTGTGGAGGCAGGCCGGCGACCTCGTCAAGGATGTGGGCGACCTGCACTGGCCTACGGCGCTTCTCGGCGTCACGCTCGTCGTGTTCCTGGTTGTGGTTGATCGGTATGTGCCCCAGATTCCGGGGCCGCTGATGGTGGTTCTCGGTGCGACGATCATCGTGTCTGCCTTCGACCTGGCCCAGCACGGTATCGACGTGGTCGGGGCGATCCCCTTCGGTTTTCCGGCGGTCGGTCTACCGGACTTGCCGCCGGAGGTGTGGCGCGAACTCGCTGTTCCTGCACTGGGAATCGCCATCGTCGCGTTCTCGGATGACGTCCTGACCGCCCGCGGGTTCGCATCCCGAACCGGCGGCGACATCGATGCGAATGCGGAGTTGCGCGCACTGGGTGTGGCCAACCTGGCGGTCGGGCTGGTTCGGGGATTTCCGGTGAGCTCCAGCGGTAGCCGCACCGCACTCGGCGTTGCCGCGGGTGCACGGACACAGGTTCACTCGTTGGTGATCGTTGTCGTCGTCATCGGTGTGGTGACCTGGGGCCGTGGACTGGTGGGGTCGATCCCATCCGCTGCGTTGGCAGCGCTCGTCGTGTTCGCGGCGATCAAGCTGGTGAACGTGGCAGAATTTCGCCGGCTCGCACGATTCCGTCGCAGCGAACTACTTCTGGCGGTGGCGACGGCCGTCWGTGTGCCGGTGTTCGGAGTGCTCAACGGTGTGCTGGTGGCCGTCGTGCTGTCGATCTTGGAGCTGTTGCGCCGGATCGCCCGCGCCCATGACAGCGTCCAGGGGCTGGTACCCGGACTGGCCGGCATGCACGATGTCGATGACTACCCCGAGGCGGAACTGATACCGGGACTGGTGGTGTACCGATACGACGCGCCGCTGTGTTTCGCCAATGCCGACGACTTTCACCGGCGCGCGATTGCCGCCGTCGACCGATCTCCCGGCCCGATCCGGTGGTTCGTGCTGAACGCCGAGGCCAACGTCGAAGTCGATATCACTGCGATGGATGCGCTCGAAAGGCTACGGCAGGAATGCCATCGGCGGGGAATCGTCTTCGCGATGGCGCGGGTCAAACAAGACCTGCGTGAGGCGCTGCGGGCCGCGGGCATGCTCGACGGGATCGGGCGTGAGTATCTGTTCATGACGCTGCCGACCGCCGTGGCTGCCTATCGACGATGGTGCGGCATGGAAACGGGTCCTGAACATTAGGGACTTCGGACTCTGCACGAGACGCGATATTCGCTCAATAGTTGAGATGACAAGTTCTCTTTCCACAAGGAGCGCCGCACGCCATGACCGCGCACTTTCCTGACACCGCGACGATTCGCACGGCGCTGTCATTGGCCACCCGCGCACCGTCGGTGCACAATTCGCAACCGTGGGCGTGGCGGGTGGGCGAGGAGAGTATTCACCTCTATGCCGATCGCAGCAGGCGCCTACCACATGCAGATCCCGACGGCCGCGATCTCTTGATCAGCTGTGGAGCGTCGCTCCATCACGCCACGGCGGCATTCGCCGCGCTCGGTTGGCAGTGCAAGGTGAGCCGCTTGCCGAACGCGGCCGAACCCGACCATCTGGCCGCCATCGCGTTGACGAAATGTGAACCGGACGAAAAAGACATTGCGCTCGCCGCCGCAATTCCTCGCCGCCGCACGGATCGCCGCTACTTCAGCCACTGGCCGGTTCCGCACGCCGATGTCGTGATGATCGGGGTGCGGCTGGCGCGGATGGGAGTGCTGCTACGCCACGTCGAGATGACCACCGGCATGAGAGCGATCATTGCCGAAGCCGTGTGGCTGCACGCCCATGATGGCGAGTACCTGACCGAGTTGACGACGTGGAGTGGCCGTTATGCGTCCATTGCCGGCGTGCCGGCACGGAGCACACCCGAGAGTGACGCCACGGCCGCGCTACCGAGTCGGCTGTTCGCCGGACCGATGCTCGAGCAACCGGCCAATGCCACCGCCGGTGACGATCACGGTCTTCTGCTGGCGCTGGGTACCGGCAGCGACGATGTGATGGGTCGACTACGGGCCGGCGAGGCGACCAGCGCGGCACTGTTGACGAGCACGATGCTGGGGCTGGCCAGTTGCCCGGTCTCAGAGCCACTAGAGATCGCCGAGACGCGAGCCGCGCTTCGGTCCGAGGTATTCGGTGACGAGGCGCATCCGCAGATGATGCTCCGGATCGGCTGGGCGCCGGTCGGTGCGGAGTCGCTGCCCGCGACGCCGCGGCGACCGGTGGGGGAGGTCATTCACGCGCTGGATGGCGGCCCGGTGTTCTAGCTTTTTCAGTCCGGGAGCACGGGAACTGTCCAACGCACACTGGTTCCGGAGCCCGGTGTGGAAGAGATGACACATTCGCCGCCGAGATGCTGTGCCCGCCACTGCATGTTGGCTAGACCACTCCTGCGCGCATTGTCTTCGGGTATCCCGTCACCGTCGTCGGCGATCTCCATGGTGAAATCGTCGTCCACCGTGACCGTGACGTCGATGTGTGAAGCCTGTGCGTGCCGCACAGCGTTGCTGATGGCCTCGCTGGCAACGGCTTCGGCGTGCTCGGAAACATGTCGCGCCACGGCGCTCAAGGGACCCGCCACGCGCACCGAGGTGACGATACCGCTGTCGCCCGTCAGTTCGGAGGCCAGTGCCTGCAATCGGACCCGCAGGTCAGCGTTCTTCGAGGCGGGTGACTGCAGTTTAAAGATGGTCGACCTGATGGTCTCGATCGTGCTTTGAAGTTCGTCGACCGTACGGGTCAGGCGATCGTTGACTTCTGGCGCCTTGGACCGCGCGATGGTGCCTTGCACGTCCAGGCCGGCGGCGAACAATCTCTGGATGACCTGGTCATGCAGGTCGTGCGCGATGCGCTCCCGGTCTGCAAAAACCAGCAAGTCGCGTTCGCGTGCCCGCGACGAGGCCAGGGTCAGCGCGATCGCGGCGTGGCGTGCGAAGTCGCTGACGAGATCCAGGTAGGACGGGTCGAACGGTGAGTCATCTCGATTGCGCGCCACGGCGATCACGCCGATGACCGAGTCCTCCAAGGTCAGCGGCATGACAATCGCCGGGCGCTGACCGACATCGGTGAACGATTGGATCGGGTGCAGGAACGACTCAGTGATGACCGGCATCCCCGATCGAAACACGCCGCCGCTCGTTGACGAATCGATGGGAACGTGTCGACCCATGACTTCCTCGGCGTGCAACCCGACTGCGGCCGAAACGATCAACGTCTGGGCGTCCTCGCCCGAATCGCCGGCTTCGGGCACCAGGACGATGGCCTGTTCGGCTTCGGTCAGTTCGCGGGCCCGTTCGGCGATCAGACGCAGCGGATTCTCGGATCCGGGGCCTCCGGACAACAGGGCCGTGCCGATCTCGCGGCTTGCCTGCATCCAGGTGGCCGCTGCCCGCACCCGCTCGAACAGGCGGGCGTTGTCGATGGCGACCGCCGCCGCAGAGGCCAGTACCCGCACCGACACTTCATCATTCTCGGAAAACCTGGGGCCTGGCCGGTCGTGCGTGACGTAGAGGCTTCCGTACACCTCGCCGCGGATGGTGATGGGAACGCCAAGGAAGGCGTGCATGGGTGGGTGGTGTGGGGGAAATCCGGCTGCCGCCGGGTGATCGGACAGATCGTCGAGGCGCAGCGCCGGGGTGTCCTCCAGGGGAACGCCGAGCACCCCCTTGCCGACCGGTAGTGGACCAATGCGTTCGACGAGTTCGGACTCGATGCCCTGGTGCAGGAACGAGGTCAGCGCGCCGCCGCGGTCGCGCACACCCAACGCGCCGTAACGGGCGCCGGTGAGTTCGATTGCCGCGTTGGTGATGCGATCGAGCGTGGCATTCAGATCGAGGTCCGAGCTGATGCCCATGATGACGTGCAGCAACTTTTCGGTCTGGTCGCGAGCGCCTTGCAGCTCATCCAACTGTTGGTGAATCTCGCTGACCAGGTCCGGCTTGCCCAGGTGGGCGAATGTTGGTTCAATTTTCTTGATTGCCACGGCATCCCCCTCGCGGGTCAGAGTACGCGCTATTCCCGGCTGCGTRGCTGGCAACCAGAACGAACTGGGCGGCACGAAAACTCGGCAAACCCGCTCTGATTTGCCGACGAGCCCCACGCCTACCGAAACGTGCCATTGCGCCCGTCGATGACCAAGGAATCCCAGGAATGAGGGCCTAAGGCCCTGCCCACCGACGGTAGGCCGGTGCTTACCTGAGATGGGTTGATCTGCCCACCTCAACGACGCATCGATGGGAGACGACGTGAATATCTCGCCACAGGCAGACAGTCGCACGCGCGCATTCGCCAGGGTCCTTGGGCCTCTCCTGGGCATACTCTCGGTTTCGGTGCTGCTGCGCACCGACAACCTGATGCCGATTGTGTCCGAGTTCACCGCCAGTGCCGTATGGCCCTGGGTCACCGGCGTCTTCGTGACAGCCGCAGGAATCGCCGTTGTCACATTTCACCGAACATGGCGAGGGGCAACGGCTTTCATGGTTTCGTCACTGGGATGGATGATTCTGGTCAAAGGCATCCTGCTGCTCATCGTGCCGAGTTCGCTTGATTCGGTGGCACATCGGATGGTGAGTACGACGGCGGCCGTGCCCGTGGTGTACTCGCTGCTGGCGCTGGTCAGCCTCTACCTCATCTACGCGGGGTGGCGCTCCGGCTCCGACAACGAGCGGCCAACGTCATCACGAACCAGCGGCAAGTCGCCGCACGCGACCGCGTAGCGACCGCGGGACAGGCACGGCAGAGTGGCCGAAGCGCCTCACGTCTGAGGACCACCGGCCCTAGCGCACGGCGGCTGACGATCGCAGTCTGGTGTCATGATCAACGACATCGTGAAGGTGGTGGCGGCCGCGGCAGGCCTGCTGGGGCTGCGGCAGTTCTACCGGAACTGGGGAACGACGAAGGGGGAGTGCGGGCTGCCGCTACCCGGTGACGACCTGGTGCATTCCCCCGCCTCTCAAACGACCGAGGGCGTGTGGGTGAACGCATCATCGGACGCTGTCTGGGTAGAGCTGCTGCGGACCCTCCGCGATCGTAAGAGCTTGGGGCGTCTGGGCGTGGCGTTGCACGTGGCCGAAGTATCGGAGGGTGCGCACATCGTGTTGCGGTCGACGCCGAGAGGGCTCCACGCGGGTTCTGTGTGGTCGGTGAGCGTGATACCGCACGGGGTGGAACGCTGCCGGGTACTCCTGCGGGGCCGGGTCGCTCTGCGACATCCTGGGCAAGTTGTCGGAGTCGAATTGTCCGGTCCCCTGCGCGCGCTCGTGACACGGGCGATGTTGCGCGGGGTCCAGCGTCGAGCGGAACAGATCTGCTCCGCGCAGGCGTCAAATCGATAGCGGAATAGCAGATCTGGTACACACCGCGCGACGGGCGAAAGGCAGCTGGAACGCAATGGATGTGCACCCGTTCCCCACCCTCGCAGCAGTTCTGGCGATCGCCACCCTCGCAGGCCTGGCGATGTCACGACTGGGCCAGCCGCTCATCGTCGCGTTGCTCGTGGTCGGTGTCGCCGTCGGTCCGGTGGGTACCGGATGGGTGTCGGCCGACGGCACTATCGAGCTGCTGGCCGATTTCGGTATCGCCCTGCTGCTGTTCCTCGTCGGGCTCCGGCTCGACGTACACATGATCCGGAGCACCGGGCCCGTGGCGGTGGTCACCGGGCTGACTCAGGTGACGATGACCGCTGCGGTCGCATACCTCGTCGCGTTGGCATGTGGAATGCACGGCTTCACCGCGCTGTACATGGCCATGGCAGTGACATTCTCGTCCACGATCATCATCGTCAAGTTGTTGTCCGATAAACGCGAACTCGACCAACTGCACGGGCGTATCGCCGTCGGTCTGCTCATCGTGCAGGACCTGGTCGTGGTGCTCGTGATGATCGTGCTGACCGCTTTCGGGCAGGACACTGGTGGCGATCTCAGTCACGGCGTGGCGATTGTCCTGCTCAAGGGCGCTGGACTGCTCGGCGCGGTGTGGCTGCTGATGCGCTATGTGCTGCCGTGGCTGCTGCCGCACATCGCGAGGGTGCCCGACCTCCTCGTCCTGTTCGGCGTCTCCTATGCGGCCTCGATGGCCGCGTCGAGCGACTGGTTGGGATTCAGCTCCGAAGTCGGTGCCTTCCTGGCCGGCGTGTCTTTGGCGAGCACTCCGTTTCGTGACGCTCTGGGAGCCCGGCTTGCCAGTCTGCGCGACTTCCTGCTGCTGTTCTTTTTTCTCGAACTGGGCTCACGACTTGAATTCGACGATGCCGCGGGCCAAATCGTCCCGGCGCTGGTATTCGCGGCCTTGGTGTTGATCGGGAAACCCCTGATCGTGATTGTGGTCATGTCGCTGATGCGATATCCATTACGTGTCAGTGTCCCGGCCGGGCTGCCGTTGGGCCAGATATCGGAGTTCTCCTGGATCCTGGCCGCACTGGGTCTCAGTCTCGACCATATCGCCAACGACACCGTCAGTCTCATCACCGTGGTCGGCCTCATCACGATCGCCATCTCGACGTACCTGATCACGTATTCGAGACAGATCTATGACCGTGTGAAGGGTTGGTTGTCCGTCCTGGAGAGGCGCGCGCCTCGCGCACCGGAAAATGTTGCGGCAGAAAACTTTGACGTGATCCTCTACGGTTTGGGACGGTTCGGAGGACACTTGGCTCACAGACTCAGCATCGCCGGCCACCGCGTGCTCGCAGTTGATTTCGATCCGCACCAGGTCAAGATCCATTCCAGCGAGGAGTTCGCCGTCGTCTTCGGCAGCGCCGAAGACGAGCAACTGCTCGAAGCTCTGCCGCTGTCGCGGGCGAAATATGTCATCAGTGCCATCCCGATCGTGCACGTCAACCTGGCACTGCTCGAAGCCCTCCGCAATCGCGGATTCACCGGAACCATCGCGCTGACTGCTCACACGCACCACGATGCAGAGCGGTTACGTGCCGCGGGGGTGCACACCGTGCTGGAACCTTTTTCCACGGCGGCGCGTGCGACGTCGACAGCGATGCACGAACTGCTCATCGAAGCCGACGGCGCCGCGGAACCCGACGGTGAGCCGCATTGAGTGCCAGAACAATCAGCTTGGGCTCCACTCGTCGGGAACCACCATGACGGGTCGTTCCGCGTGGTGCAGGGTTGCCATCGCGACACTGCCGAGGAGAATCTCGCGCATCGCGGATCGCCCGCGTGAACCCACCACGATCACCGCGGCGCCGGCGTCTGATGCCGCAGTGCCCAAAGCATCGGCGACCCCACGAGCGTGAAAACCGTGGCTGCGTGTCACGCCGTGATGGCGAACTTCTCGACGTCCGCTGTCCTCCAGATCCGGCAGTGCCGCGGCATCCCCACCGTCGTCCACCGACACCAGGACCAGGTCCCGTTCCGGAAACAGGCGCATAGCGGCATGACACGCACGCTCGGCGCCGGTAGAGCCATCCCAGCCGATGACAATGGGTCCATCCGCGAGCGCGGCCAAGTCGACGGCCAGCATCGGGTGAGGGACAACCACCATCGGCATCGGGCAATAGTGGACGACCATATCGGAGACACTTCCCAGCAGCGCTTGGGTTCCGCCCAATCCCCGTGATCCGACAACCACGACGTCGGCGCTGATGTCGGCGGCCACCTGCGCTATCCGCCAGCCTTCCCCGCCCCATGTCCGTTTCAGAATCGGCTCGGCGTGCCATCCGGCGTTGGTGGCCAGCGTTACCCCTGTCGCAACGAGGCGCTGGGCCTCGCACTCACCCTCCTGTTCGATCATGGCGATGAGTTCATCCAGGTCGCGGGCGCGAGCGCGCAAACGACGCCGCACCTTGTCGCTGGCAAAGGGTGGCACCCACAGATATGCGATCCAGCCATGCGCTGCCGGGAACAGAAGTGCGCCCGCTTCGATGGCCGCGTTCGCCTCGGGGGACCCGTCATAGCCCGCGACCACGCGTACCGGTGCCGAGTCCTGTTCGTCGCCATTCATAGCTCCGACGGTAGGCATCGACGGATGAACGGGCAGGAGTCATTGGTCCTCGACTCGAGGACCCTTCAGCCCTGGTGGCCTCGTTGCGGCAGGGGTGGAATCACATGGCATGGTGGACACCGACCGGCAGGACGAGGTGCCTCATGCGGCCGACTGCGCGACCCCGATGCCCGAATTTCACGCCACTGCGGTGTCTTTCCGATCCGAGGGCATCCGCTGTGCAGGAGTGCTGTACCGGCCGACCGGCACGACCGGAACCGTTCCGTGCGTCGTCCTGGCGCACGGGTTCTCCGGCACCATGGACTGGATAGTTCCGGACTTCGCCAGCCGATTCGCTGCAGGCGGTCTGGCGGCGTTGATCTTCGACTATCGCTACCTGGGGGCCAGCGACGGGCGGCCGCGGCAACAGATCAGCACGCCACGTCAGCGCGTCGATCTGCGCAACGCCGTGATATTCGCCCGTACTTGCGCCGGTATCGACAGGGAGCGCATCGCCCTGTGGGGCACCTCGCTCGGGGGTGGTCATGTGCTGGACGTCGCGGCCAACGACCCGTCGATCGCCGCCGTCGTCGCCAACGTGCCGGCGATCGATCTCCTGCGCGGAACGTTCGGTCGGGCCAGGCGTCCGGGGCGGCAGTCGAACGGCGCGCAGATGCCCGTCAGTCATTTCGAGATGTACCACGGCGCCACGCAGCGCTTGGTTGCATCGGCTCATCTCGACTTTCTCCAGCGGAACCTGCTGCCGCACAACACCGATGTAAGCTGACGGCAGAACTGAGCGATCAGGAAAGGGCGGTCTCGTGAGGTCTACCGATCACGATCAGTCGCCGGGTTGCAGTGACGAGACCGAACCAGATTACCGATTCACGCTGGCGAACGAACGCACTTTCCTGGCGTGGATCCGCACATCGCTGGCTCTGATCGCCGGCGGTATCGCCGTGGTGCAGTTCGTGCCGTCGTTCGGCATCCCCGGTGTGCGACATGGCCTCAGTGTGGTGCTCACCGCAGGTGGTGGGCTGCTGGCGATACTGGCGGTGCGGCGCTGGCAACGTGTGCAGACCGCGATGCGCCGCGACGAGGACCTGCCGCCCACCCTGGTGCCGGTGCTGCTTGGCGGCGCGATCTTCGTCGTCACCGTCGCGGTTCTCGTGATTCTGGTCGCCTGGCCGCCGGCGCGGGCCTGAGATGGCACGCCGAGAACCCTGGAAACCCGGACTGCCCGCTGAGCGCACGTTGTTATCATGGGAGAGAAGCGCATTCGGATTCCTGGTCGGTGGCGCGCTGGTGATGTTGCGCCAACACGGCCCGCTCGGGGCAGGTCGGACAGTCCTGGCTCTGACGGCGACGCTGCTCGCGTTGCTCGTTCTGGCGCTCGGCTACCGTCGGGCCCGGCAGATCAGAGCAGGCGCAGGCCGAGCGGTCATGCCCGCTCCACGTGCGGAGATCGTGCTGATCGGCGGCGCGACCGTCGCGTTCGCGACGGCTGTCGTCGCCGCGCTGCTCTACTCGGCGGTGTTCGGTTAGCGGACGAGGCCCAGATTCTCGGCCTTCTCGAAATCGTCGTCGATGAGGACCACGGCGCGGTCGGCGCGGTCGATCAACGAGGCTGCGATGGAGGAGCGGTAGCCGGAGGCGCAGTGCACCCACACGTCGCCACCGGGCACTTCATCGATGCGCCTGCTGATTTCGTGCAGTGGGATGTTGAGCGCGCCGGGAATGTGGCCGTCGTCGAACTCGCCGCTCTGGCGGACATCGAGCACGGCGGGCCGGCGCGTGCCGAGCGCCTCGGCCAGGTCGGCGAAATCTGCGACCCGGTAGGACCGTAGCGGACTGTCCCCGGTCAGTGCGTGTACCTCGCCCACGGCCGACCCGGTGAGGTTGTCGACGCCGATGCGCGCCAGTTCCCGCCGGGCATCGGCGATCTGGGACTCGCTGTCGCCAATGAGGGTCAGCGGAGATCCCCAGGAGTAGAGCCAGCCCAGATAGGTGACGAAGGAATCCGAGAGCTCGAATCCGACCGAGCCGTCGAGGTGCCCGGCGGCGAAGGCGATGCGGTTGCGCAGGTCCACCACCCACTCGCCGGCGTCGATGCGCCGACGCAGTTCGGCGGGGTCCACCGGCAGTGGAAGCGACAGGTCCACCGGCGCCGGACCCCGGGCGTTGATGACGCCCATGTGTGCGTAGTAGGCGGGGTAGGCCGACAGGCCGGCGATCAGCTCGTCGACATAACTCTGCTCGTCCTGGGTCAGCGCCGGATTGTTTTGGCGTTGATCGGCAATGGTCGACGCGTCGCCGCTGGCCGGGGTCGCCGAGCAGAAGCTACCGAAGCCGTGCGTCGGGTAGACCTGGGTGTCTTCGGGCAGTTCGGCCGCGAGCCGACGCACCGAGTGGAACTGCGCGTGGCTGAGCGCTTCGGTGTGCTCGGAGCCCAGCAGGTCGGTACGGCCGGTCGTGCCGTGCAGCATCGACCCGCCGGTGAACACGCCGAGCACCGCGTCGGCGGCGTCGTGCAGCACGTAGCTGACGTGGTGGTGAGTATGCCCGGGGGTGTGCATGACCCGCAGCCGGATCGGCCCGGCATCGATCACGTCGCCGTCGTCGACGGCGCGCCGCTGGTAGCCGACCTCGTCGCCGGCGGGCACCACATACTCCGCATCGACGGTGCGGGAGAGTTCCAGACCACCGGTCACATAGTCGTTGTGGATGTGCGTCTCGAGCACATGGGTGATCCGCACCCTCCGCTCGCGGGCCAGGCCGAGCACGCGGTCGATATCGCGTTGCGGATCGATCACCACGGCGATGTCACCGGCGCTGACCAGGTAGCTGCGGTCACCCAGTCCGGTCGTCTCGATGATGGCCACGTCGATCTGGGGTGGCGGGCTGATATTGCTGTGCGGCAACGTCATCAGCTGCCCCCGTCCAGGGAGTCGAGGGCGGCCCGCAGCTTGGCGGCGGCCTCGTCGGCGACCTCGCGTACCCCGGGCTGATCGGAGAGCGCAACCATGACCTGGGGATCCATCGCGTCGACGATCACCGTGCTGGCACCGGCGGTGGTATCGGCACGCACTGCGACATTGCAAGGCAGCAGCAGGCCGATCTGCCGGTCCGCGGTCACCGCCCTGTGTGCCAGCGGGGGATTGCAGGCACCGAGGATCAGGTAGTCCTCGATGTCCTCGCCCAGCTTGGCTTTCAGCGTGGCCTTCATGTCGATCTCGGTCAGTATGCCGAAACCTTGCTCGGCCAAGGCCTTTCGAGTCCGCTCCACCGCATCCTCGAATGTAGTGTGCAGCGTCGTCGACAGTGCGTAACCCATATCTTCTCCCGATCAGGCGAGTGCCATGAACAATTTCTCCAGTTCGGCTTCGGTCATCGGCTGCTTGCCGTCCTGAGCCTCACCGGTCAGGCATTCCCGCATCCCGGTGGCGACGATCTTGAAGCCGGCCCTGTCCAGGGCGCGTGACACCGCGGCAAGCTGGGTCACCACGTCCTTGCATTCGCGGCCCTGTTCGATCATCGAGATCACTCCGGCGAGTTGCCCCTGTGCCCTGCGCAGCCTGTTCAGTACTGCGGCGATTGCGTCTTCGTCACCGACCATGGTGTTGCTCCTTCTCTGTGGACAGTAGAGCCATGGTACCCGCGGGGGTATTCCCCGCGATCATCATGCGGTGGCCTGTCGCGAACCCAGAGCGGTGGCGAGGCGCCGCAGCGGGCAGTGCGCGTATCGGTTGCAGGCGAACGTCATTGCCGCCGCGACCGCCGTCATTGCTGCGGCGGCGAGCCCGACCCCGGGGTGGATCTCCTGGGCGAGGATCACCGACGACATCGCCATCACGAACCAGCCGAAGGACTTCCGCAGCGCGTCCGGGTTGACCTTCGCGGAAAGGCGGGCCCCGAGCAGGGCGCCCACCACGGCCGCGGCGGTCACCGCGCCCGCCACCGCCCAGTCGATCTGGACGCTGGACAGATAGCCGCCGAGCCCGGCGAAGGATTTCATCGCGATGACAATCAGCGAGGTGCCGACCGCGACGGGCATCGGCAGGCCGCCGAGCAGGGCCAGGGCGGGTACGACCAGGAATCCGCCGCCCGCGCCGACCAGGCCGGTGACCAGGCCGACGACCAGCCCCTCAGCGACGATCTTGGGCACGGGCATGCGGTGCGTTTCGGCGGTGACCTCGATGTTCTTGCGTCCACGCAGCATGGCGATGGCGGTGGCGATCATCATCACGGCGAAGCCGATGAGTAGGACCGTGCCGGGGATGAATTGGGCCAGCAGGCCGCCGCCGTAGGCGCCGGCCATGCCGGCGGCACCGAAGATCAGGCCGGTGCGCCACTGCACTCGGCCGGCGCGGGCGTGCGAGATCGCGCCGATGGCGCTGGTGACGCCGACGACCAGCAGTGAGGTGGCGATGGCCTGTTTGGCGTCCATCCCCGCGACGTAGGCCAGCAGTGGGACGGTGAGGATGGACCCGCCGCCGCCGAGCAATCCCAGGGCGATGCCCACGAACACGGCCAGCCCGATGGTGAGAACGATCATGTCGGTCATCGCGCTTTACCCGCGCACGAGCTGGGACACGACGGTGTCGGCGTCGCAGGCGGCGCCGCGGTTGTAGGGCAGCTTGGCCAGCATCATGCCCATCGCGCAGGTATTGGACAGCGCCGCGAAGGTCAGTCCGCCACCGATGGCGCCGGCCACCCACTTCAGGTTGGGGGCCGCGATGCTGCCCAGCACGCTGCCGAGCACGATCGACCCGGCGACCAGCCGCACCTGACGTTCGAGGTCCCAGCGCTGCGCGCCACGGTTGACGGCGAAGCCCTTGGCCTCCCAGGCGGCGATACCGCCATCGAGGATGTGCACGTTCGTGAAGCCCGCGGTCCGCAGCGTTTCCTCTGCCTGGGTGGCGCGCTGTCCGGACCGGCAGACCAGGACGACATCTTCGTCGAGGTGCTTGATGATCTCATCGCGATGTTCGCGCAGCAGGTCCAGCGGCACGTTGTAGGCGCCGGCGATATGCGCCGACTCGAACTCGCCCGGGGTCCGCACGTCCAACACCCGCGGTGGGGTCGCCGAGTCGAGCAGCTCGCTGAGGTTCTGCGAATCGATGGTGGTGGGTGCGGTCATGGTGACGGGGTCCTTCCGGCTGGCCGGCGGTGACCAAAGCCTCTAGGCCCTGGATACCGCCGGGGGTATGTTTACCTGTGAGTGTAGATATACCCCCACCGGTATTGTCAAGTAGGGAATCAGATACCCCCCGGGGTAGTTGACATACCCGTACGGGTATAGCCATGATGGCCGTACCCTCCGCCGAACGAAAGGGACCATCGTCATGAAGTTCACCCAGTACTATCTGGACTGCCTTTCCCATGCCTCGTATCTGATCGGTGACGAAACCACCGGTCGCGCAGTGGTTGTCGATCCGCAGCGCGATGTCTCGGAGTACCTTTCCGATGCGCAGGACATGGGCATGACGATCGAGCTCGTCATCGAGACGCACTTTCACGCCGACTTCCTGTCTGGCCACCTGGAGCTGGCCAAGGCCACCCCCGCGAAGATCGTCTACTCCTCGGTTGCCGAGACCGAGTTCGAGTCGATGGGCGTGGCCGACGGTGAACGCTATTCCTTGGGGGAGGTGACGCTGGAATTCCGGCACACCCCTGGTCACACGCCGGAGTCGATGAGCATCGTGGTGTACGAGCATCCGCACGATGAGGTGCCCTACGGAGTGCTCACCGGCGATGCGCTGTTCATCGGTGACGTCGGCAGGCCGGACCTGCTGGCCTCGATCGGCTTCACCCGAGAGGAGTTGGCGGACAAGCTCTATGACTCACTGCACAACAAGCTGATGACGCTGCCCGATGCCACCCGGGTGTACCCGGCGCACGGCGCTGGCTCGGCCTGCGGCAAGAACCTGTCGACCGACCTGTGGTCGACGATGGGGGAGCAGAAGGAGACCAACTACGCGCTGCGGGCCTCCGACAAGGCGACGTTCATGGATCTGGTCACCGCGGGGCAGCCACCCGCGCCGAGCTATTTCGTCTACGACGCCATCCTCAACCGCAAGGACCGCGAGCTGCTGGACGAGACAAAGATGCCGGTGCCGATGACCTATGAGCAGGTGCTCGCAGCGCTGGCCGCGGGCGCGGTGCTGGTCGACGGGCGCGGTCCGGAGGATTTCGCGCTGGGGCATCTGCGCCAGGCGATCAACATCGGACTGGAGGGCCGCTACGCCGAGTTCGCCGGATCGGTGCTGGCTTCCGATGTCGACATCGTGCTGTTCACCGAGCCCGGTCAGGAACTCGAAGGCAAGAATCGGCTCGCCCGGATCGGATTCGACCGGGTGATCGGCTATGTCGACAACCCGTTCGAGGTGATGTTCTCCCATCGCGATGACGTCCAGGTTGCCTCGCGGCTGACGGCCAAAGCCTTCGACCAGCGCGCCAACGAGCTGAGCGATCTGCAGGTCGTCGACGTGCGCAATCCGGGCGAGGTTGAAGCGGGCACCATCCCGGGTGCGATCGCCATCCCGGTCGGGCAGCTGCCCAGCCGGTTGAGCGAGCTCGATCCCGCCAAGGCGACCGTCGTCTACTGCGCCGGCGGGTACCGGTCTTCGGTGGCCGCAAGCCTGCTGCGCAGGAACGGCTTTAACGATGTCAGCGACATCCTGGGCGGTTACGGCGCCTGGGACGAATCACACCAGAACGCATGAGGGAAGGGCATCATGATCACCGACAAGCACCAGATCCTCATCGTCGGCGGCGGGACGGCCGGTATCTCGGTCGCCGCCCGTCTGCTCCGCAACGGCCATTCCGATGTCGCCGTCATCGAGCCGTCCGCTAAGCACTACTACCAGCCGCTGTGGACGCTGGTCGGCGGCGGCCAGGCGAAGGCATCGACGACCGAACGGTCCGAGGCCTCGGTGATGCCCAAGCGAGCGACCTGGATAAAGAACTCGGCCGCCGCCGTCGACCCCGGGGCCAACACCATCACCTGTGGCGACGGTGCAGTCTACGAATACGACGTGCTCGTTGTCTGTCCTGGTATCCAGCTGGACTGGAATCGCACCGAGGGATTGCGCGAGGCGCTCGGCCAGGACGGGGTGTCGTCGAACTACCGGTTCGACCTCGCGCCGCGCACCTGGGAATTCATCCGCGACATGCGTTCGGGCAGTGCGGTGTTCATGATGCCGTCGGGGCCGATCAAGTGCGCCGGAGCGCCACAGAAGATCGCCTATCTCGCGGCCGACTACTGGCGCAAGCAGGGCGTGCTCAAGGACATCGACGTCCATCTGGTGGTACCGACACCGCGTCTGTTCGGTATACCGGCGATCGCCGACACCCTGGATACTGTCGCGGCCCGATACGGCATCACCGTGCACACCAACGCCGAAGTGACCTCGGTCGACGCGGCATCGCGCAAAGTTGGAGTGTCCGGGGTCGGGGAAAGTGCATCCGACACCATGCTGTCCTACGACGTGCTGCATGCCGTGCCGCGCCAATCGGCTCCGGACTGGATCAAGTCGAGCGCGCTGTCGACCGGCGACACAGCAGGGTACGTCGAGATCGACAAGCACACCATGCAGCATGTGCGCCATCCCAATGTGTTCAGCCTCGGCGACGCCGGGTCGTCTCCCAACTCGAAGACCGGTGCGGCGATCCGCAAGCAGGCCCCGGTCGTCGTCGACAACATCGAGGCATTTCTGGAGGGTCGGCCACTGGCCGCGCGCTACAACGGCTACGGTTCGTGCCCGATCGTCACGTCATCGCACTCGATGCTGCTGGCGGAGTTCGACTACGACCTGAATCTCACGCCGTCGATCCCGGTGCTCGACCCGACCACATCCCACCGCAGCTACTGGTATCTCAAGAAATACGGGCTCCCGTTCATGTATTGGAACCTCATGCTCAAAGGGTTGGCCTGACCCAGGCCACTCCCGGAAGTCGATGCTGCACAACGGGTATAGAGAGGATATGGCAATGACCATCAAGAATCTGACCTTCGAGGACTTCGAGTCCACGATCACCGAGAATGCGATCGTCCTGGTGGACTTCTGGGCATCGTGGTGTGGTCCGTGTCGCGCCTTCGCGCCGGTTTTCGAGCGATCCGCGCAAGCACATCCCGGTGTGGTGCATGCCAAGGTCGACACCGAAGCCCAGCGCAAGCTCAGCGCAGCACTGGACATTCGATCGATCCCGACGGTGATGGCGTTCCGTGACGGGGTGCTGGTGCACCGGCAGGCGGGAGCACTACCGGCCGCCGCACTCGAGGACCYGATCAACCGGGTTGAGGCGCTGAACATGGCCGACGTTCGCGCGAAGCTCGCAGCACGCGACCCTGCCTCGGCGTGATCAGCGCTGTGTGTCCGTGGCGGGCGCTCGGCACACTCGTGTGCCGGCGTCGCCGCGAACAATATCGGCGATCTGCACCAGTGACCCGATGACGGCCTCCTTGCCGGTGTGGCGTGCGAAGTCGCACGCCGCCTGAACTTTCGGTCCCATCGACCCCGACGGGAGGTCCAGGCCGGCAAGGTCGTCGGGCGTGACGCGGCCCAGTCGCCGCTGGTTCTCCCGGCCCCAGTCGGTGTAGACGCCATCGACGTCGGTGGCGATGACGAGCAGGTCGGCGGCGAGTTGTTCGGCCAGTAGCGCGGACGCCAGGTCCTTGTCGATGACCGCCTCGACGCCGCACAGTCGGCCGCTGTCGTCATAAGTCGTCGGAATCCCGCCTCCGCCGGCACAAATCACGATGGTGCCCTGCTCGACGAGGCTGCGAATCGGTTGGATTTCCCGGATGCGCTGCGGGGCGGGGCTGGCGACCACCCGACGGAAGGCATCTCCGTCGGGCGCAATCGTCCAGCCTCCCGCGGTGCCCAGGCGCTCAGCGGTCACTCGGTCGTAGACGGGGCCGATCGGTTTTGTCGGGTGCAGAAACGCCGGATCGTCACGATCGACTTCGATCATCGTCAACACGGTGGCCAGCGCCTGGTCGGCCGGCAGCAGGTTGGCCAGTTCCTGCTCGATCACGTAACCGATCATCGCCTCGGTCTGAGCGCCCAGGACGTCGAGCGGGTACGGAGCCACGCCGTGAGCGACATCGTGGTAGGCCGCGGCCTCGAGCGCCAGCAGCCCCACCTGGGGCCCGTTGCCGTGGGCGAATGACGATCTGGTTGCCGGTTGCTATCGCGGCGATCCGTTCCGCTGCCACCCTGATGTTGGCGCGTTGATTCTCCGCCGTCATGGGCTGGCCCCGCTGCAACAATGCGTTGCCGCCCAACGCGATCACGATTCTCATCGTGCTCCGATCTGCTCAGCGCCCAGACGTGGTTCGCATCTGGACCCGATCGCCATCAGGATCAGACCGGCGCCGAAGAGCAACGAGGTGAACACCGGGATACCTGCGTGCGGAGCGAAGCCATCGGCGGCCAACTTCGCCAGGGACAGCGCCGCCGCGGCGACGCCGCCGAACAGCATCGTTTCGGTCCAGCGCGGGGGGAGTGCCACATCGATGGTCGCCAGCGGCGCGGCGAACAGCGCCCGAGTCCACCGGAGCAGAACGAGTTCGGCGGCCGTCACCACGGACAGCAGCCCGAGCCATTCCAGCCGGGCAATCCACCATGCTCCGGTACCTATCGTCGGTTGCGGCAGCAGCCCGGTGGGATATCCGACAAGTGCGACGAGAAGTACGGGCACCATGTGCCAGAGATAGAGCGACATGACGTTCTTGTTTGCCAGGGAGATCGGACGTTCCCAGCGTGACGCCGCCAGTGCGCGGTTCACGGGGGCAGCCACCATCAGCAGCAGCCCGGCCTGCAATGTCCCGAACATGAGCAATGCCGCTGTCGGCGGAGAGGTGTTCTGTACGGGGGCACCCCCGACGGCGATCATGCTGACGGGGTACGGCCCCAACGTCACCAGTGCTGTCAGCAGAGTCGCCGCCGCGACCGTGAGTGTCACGGCTCGGCCGCCGTCCAGTCTGGAGCCGTACCAGGCGATGCCGAGCTGATAGATGGCTGCCCAACAGAAGACGTAGTTCAGCGAACCGACGTACGGAATTCCGACGCCGATGGCCAGCGTGTCGACGACTGCCGTGGTGAGCGCCAGCGCGGCGGGCACGCCCAACCCCCACCGTCGGTCGGCCGCCATCAACGCCGGGGTCAGCGCCAGCACGGTGATGAACACCGCAAGGAACCACAGATGCATGGCGACGGCCCAACCACCGACCGCCAGGGGACCACGGACCCCTGCACCCAGCAACACGATGACGACGACCATCACCAGCGCAACGTAGGTGGCGGTCGGTCCGACGATTCGCGCCAGCCGTCTCCGCAGCCATTGCTGCCGGGATCCGCGCGTGTACTGCTGCCAACGCGTCCACGACAACGCGCTGGCGTATCCCGCCACCACGAAGAACACCGGGACCACCTGAAAGGTCCACGTCAGCCATTGCGTCCACGGTAGGGCGACAAGTGGTTCCTGCCTGCCGAACTCGCCATCGCGGTAGGTCAGCGCCGCGATGAGCCAATGACCGAGCACGACAAAAACGATCGCAACGACCCTGTACAGGTCGATCGCCACGTTTCGCAACGGCGTTATGGTCGTCGACTGTTCCATTGGGCTGGATCCGATCAGGTGTAGAGCGGGTCGCGCAGAATCGGGCACGTCATGCACCGGCCGCCGCCGCGGCCGCGGCCCAGCTCGCTGGCGTCGATCGTGACCACCTCGACTCCGGCCTTGCGCAGCGCGGTGTTGGTCAGTGTGTTGCGGTCGTAGCCGATGACGACGCCGGGCTCCAGCGCGACCACATTGTTGCCGTCGTCCCATTGTTCGCGCTGGATGCCGTAGACGTCGCCCGCGGTGGTGACGACGTGGAAGTCCACGCCAACGGCGTCGCCGATCGTGTCGATCAGGCCCTTGGGCTCGCGCCGGACATCCAGCCCTGACGGTGCCCCGTCGTCGGGCCGCAGGCTGATCGCCACGATGCCGTCGACCACCGGTGCGAACGCGGTCACCAGATCGTGGTCACAGAACGTGAACACGGTGTCCAAATGCATCGCCGAGCGGGTCTTCGGCAGCCTGGCGATGATCACCCGTTCGGCCGCGCCGGCGGCAAATAGGTTGCGCGCCAGTTGAGTGATCGCCTGATGGGACGACCGCTCACCCATACCGATCACGACGAGGCCCTTGCCGATCGGCATCACGTCGCCGCCCTCGAGGGTGCCGAGCCCGTGGTCGGTGGGCTGCCCGTCGGGGTCGCCCAGCCACACGTCGAACTTCTCGTCGGCGAAGGCGGGGTGGAACCTGTAGACGGCGGTGGTCAGCAGTGTTTCCTGGCGCCGCGCCGGCCAGTACATCGGGTTCAGGGTGACGCCGGAGAAGATCCAGGCGGAGTTGTCGCGCATGAATTGGGTATTGGGCAATGGCCGGATCACGAACCCCGCCGGGTCCAACGCGTGGAACAGCGACAGGAAGCTGCTGTCCACCTCGTTGACCACGTCCTGGTAGGCAACACCGCCAATGAGGAACTCCGCCAACCGATCCGGTGCCAGGTCGGCCAGCCATGACCGGATCTCGCGAGTGAGTGCCGGACCGACCAGATCTTCGGTCACCTTGCGGTCCAGCAGCCAGTCACGGGCGTCCGGTATGGCCACCACGTCGGCGAGAAGATCCTGCAGCTCGAGCACCTCGACGCCCCGGTCGACCATCTTCGCGACGAAGTCGAAGTGATCGCGGCGAGCCTGTTGCAGCCAGATGACGTCGTCGAACAGCAACTCGTGGCAGTTCTCCGGGGTGAGTCGTTGATGGGCCAGTCCCGGTGCGCAGACCATCACCCGGCGCAGCTTGCCCGCTTCCGACCACACGCCGAGTCGACCATCGGTGGCGTTCACAGGACAGACAAGTTGCCGGTGAACATCAGTGCGGCGGCCGCGATCGAGGTCAGGACGACGACCCCGACGACGACCCATTCGGGCTTGGTGAACGCAGGCTGACGGCTTTCCTTGCGTGCCCACAGGTAGAGCGCGGTGCCTCCGAGGTAGAACATCGCCGCGACGAGCAGGTACTGCCAGCCGCCGGCGTACAGCAGCCATACTGCGTAGCCGAGGGCGACGGCCCCGATGACCATATCCCTGGCTCGGCCGCGACCGGATTCGTAGGTCTCACCGCGCACGGCCAGCAGCACCTGGTAGGCCGCCGACCACAGATAGGGAAGCAGGATGAGCGATGTCGCCAGATACACCAGGTTGGTGTAGGTACTGGCATTCGCCAGCGTCCACAGGAGAAGGGCCTGGGCGCAGATATTGGTCAGCCACAGTGCATTTGCGGGTGCGCCATGGGTGTTCTCGCGTGCCAGTGCCTTGGGCATGACGTGCTCGTGGGCGGGCAGGCGCAGGATCTCGACGCACAGCAGCACCCACGCGATCAGGGCGCCGAGAAGCGAGATCACCAGGCCGACCGAGATGAACGCAGCGCCCCAACTGCCCACCTGACTCTCCAGGACCCCGGCCATCGACGGATCGGGCACCCCGGCGAGTTCCGCCTGCGCCATGAGGCCGTACGACGTTAGGTTGACCATGAGCAGCAGCGCCAGCACGCCCACGAAACCGAGCACAGTGGCCCGCCCGACATCCCTGCGCTTGGCGGCGCGCTGGGAATAGACCGCGGCACCCTCGATGCCGATGAACACCCACACCGTCACCAGCATCATGTTCTTGACCTGAGTCATCGTGTCACCGAGCGTCGCGCCGCCGATCTCGGTCGTCTTACCCCAGAAGTCGGCGCTGAACAGTCCCGCCTTGAACCCAACGGCGGCAATGGCGATGAACACCAGGATCGGGACCACCTTTGCGATGGTCACCACAACGTTCACGAACGCCGCTGTCTGGACGCCGCGAAGTGTCAGAAAGTGCACAGTCCACAGCACGACTGAAGCGCCAATGATTGCGGGAATGGTTGCGCCACCTTCGAATCCGGGAAAGAAGTAACCCAGTGTCGAGAACAGCAGCACGAGGTAGGCGACGTTGCCCACCCATGCCGACACCCAGTAGCCGAAAGCCGCGGTGAAGCCGACGTAGTTGCCGAAACCGGCGCGGGCGTAACCGTAGACGCCGCCGTCGACGCCGGGCTTGCGCGTGGCCAGTGTCTGGAACACGAAGGCCAGGGTCAACATGCCACCGCCGGTAATGGTCCATCCGATGAGCAGCGGGCCGGGTGCGGCACTGGCGGCCATCTGTGACGGCAGGGCGAAGATGCCGCTGCCTATCATCGATCCGACCACGATGGCGGTCAGGGATGCCAGGCCGAGACCGGTCTTGGCGCCCAGCGGGCGGGTGGCCGGCGGCGGCGAGGTGAGCGTGTCGGACATCGTCGTCCTTCCAATTGATGGTGCTGCGGCGTGAGTGACGCGACCGGACTTGACGCTATGGTGGCGACCACGGGCGGGTAGGAGGCTTTGGTCCCGGAATCCAGGTCATACGTCACCACACCGATGGGATGACCTTCGGCCTCGGGGGAGTGGCCAAAGACCTCTATACCGGGCACCAGCTCTGCGCGACGATCTCGGAATGACCGCAGTCCGCCTCAACGATGAATCCTGGTCGTGGGTCGCCTGCCGAGAGCCAAGGACGCGCACATGAATACGGTCAAACCGGTGATGGTGGGGATCGATGGATCAAAAGCCGCACTGAGGGCCGCATTTTGGGCTGCGGACGAAGCCATTGCACGGGACGTTCCGCTGTGCCTCGTCCAAGTCACCGACGCTATGGGAAGCGACGGCAAGGGTGCGGTTGCGCGCGCCGAGCACGTTCTGCACACGGCGTGGAAGGCAGTGGCGGCCACCGGCAAGTCGGTCGATCTGGAAACCGAAGTTCTGGAAGGGGACCCAGCAGAAGTACTCACTGACGCGGCGGCCCGTAGTGTCTTGATGTGTCTGGGGTACAGGGGAACTCACGACAGTGGATCAGCAAAGCGGGGTGCGACGGCCGCGTCGGTCCTGCGGCACGCGCGATCGCCGGTTGCGATGGTGCGACGGTGCGCCGATCACACCGACCCGTCGTATCATCGTTGGATCGTCGTGATACTCGACGAGTCGGTCGATTCACATTCGGTGTTCGAAGCGGCGTATGGCGAAGCGCTGCTGCGGAACTCCCCGCTTCTGGTTCTCGCCGAGCGTCCGGCGCTGGACTGCACCTCGTGCGATGATCCGGCGCGGGAATGCATTCGTGCCAGGCTGCAGCGCTATATCGAGCGCGTGGGCGGGAACCCGGCCGCTGTACGGATGTGTGTGCTCGCCATGCCGGACGATCTCCTGACCATGATGAGGCAGAGTGCAAGCATCGATCAACTGCTGGTGCTCGGCGAAGACAGACGTGACTTCATCGACCAGCTGACCGGAGTCGAAAGTCGAAAAGTGCTACGCAAATCCTGGTGTTCGCTGCTCGTGGTGCGAGATGGACAGAGGGTCGACTGATGCACACCCCGGAAAACAAGTTTGTCGCCGCGATGAGCGAGCGGGAGTGCTGGTCTCAACTGTCGTCCGTGACGCTCGGCCGGTTCGCCACGAGTATCGACGCGAAACCCGACATCTTCCCGGTGAACTTCGTGGTCCAGCGACGCACCATACTCATCCGAACAGCCGAAGGGTCGAAGCTGGCGGCCGTAACGGCCAATCCATGGGTGGCATTCGAGGCCGACGATCATGATGTCGAACGCGGCTGGAGCGTCGTGGTTCATGGCCACGCCGAGTTACTCGAGTACGGCGCGGATATCGCGCTGGCGGAGAAGGCGCAGGTGTTGCCGTGGACCGCGACCGCGAAACCGCTTTTCATCCGCATCGATCCCACCCGGATCACCGGCCGGAGCTTTACGTTCGGCTCTGAGCCGGCCCCGGCCTGACGGGTCGAGATACCGGACTCGGGCCTCACGCAGTTTCGGGTAACTCGGAGAGTCGGTGTACCACCAGAACTGCTCGTTCAACCTGGGCTGCTGCACCGCCACCTCCACCGCCGACAAGTCCCGCCACGTCGGCAGCGGTAGCTGCATCCGTGACGACAARTCCGCCGATGTCGGGGTTACTGCGCAGGAAGTGGCTCATGTCGTGGGCAGTGGCGACGGGATGAATGTGTACGTCCGGGAAACGCTCCTGCCATTGAGTCACGAGGACATCCAACGATGAATAAGGGGTATCGCCGAAATCGAGGCGCCAGACGCCCACTGCCAGCACCGGCCAATCCCGAAGCCTCGCTTGCACGATCGCCGTCTCGATGAGGTCGTCCTCGACGTACATGCTGACGGGTACCAATACCCAGTTGGACTGCATGGTGGTCGGAGTGGCGCGGCTGGGGCGCCGGATGATCGCCACCGGGCACAACGACTGCTCGGCGACGTCGGCCGCCGTCGAGCCCAGCAATGCCATGGCGGCTCGTCCGATGCCCGAGGAACCGACGCAGATCATTGCGCCCTCCCGGGATTCCGCCTGCAACACACCTGCCGGATCGCCCTGTGCGATATCGGTCTCCACACAAACGCGGTCGTCGACTTTCTCGACGGCTTCGCGTGCACGATGAAGTGCATCCTTGGCTTCTTGGACTGCATCGCGATACTGGGCGGCCGACAGGGGCCCCCGAAGATCGGTCCTGATGACGTACAGGAGTCGTAACGGTCGTCTTTGACCGACTGCTTCGCGTACTGCCCACAATGCCGCTGATAGCGCCTGTTGGGAGCCGTCGATACCGACGACCACGGGTTTCGGTGTTGTGGAGGTCATGTCGTGTCCTGTCTGACAGAAAATCTGGCTCAACGGCATCGGTGCGGGACCCGCGGGTCACAGCGCGCGATGCGGTTCCGCAACGAGAACTGAGCAAGGAAGATCGAGAACCTGCGCAGTCATTGATTTCCGGTTGACTTCGACCAGACTGCGGCCTCTCCCGTGTCCTACCACGATCAGCTGGGCGTCGTGGGCGTGACGGGCGATCTCATCGAAGGGGTCGTCACTCACTTCCACGGATTCGATGACCAGTCCAGGATTTGTCAGGCGCCATCGTGCGATCGAACGCTCTAGGTTTTTCAACGAAGCCTCCGTTGAGCGCGCATGGCGAACGTCGTCTCGATGCGGACGGCCCTTCTCGCGAAGAATTCGCAATGGTGCCGACCTCAGCCGTGCTTCCTCGACAGGCCGTGCGACGACGAACGCGTCGCCGGGGTCGCCGTCGGCGCACGTGACGATCCATCCTGGATGTCCGCCGCTACGCGGCGCCGATCCCCGGATGATCGCTACCGGGCAATGGGCCCGGGCACTCAGAGCGGTGGCGGTGGATCCACCGCGACGAATACCCGTAGCTGTGTGCTCGCCGACGGCGCCGATGCAGACCATGACGGCAGTTGGCGACGCATTGAGTAGTGCCTGTCCCGCCGTGCTGCGCACGATCTCTGCTTCGATCTTCACCGGCTCACACGTGGACTCGACCGCGGTGACCGCGCGCAAGATGGCGCATTCAGCCGTAGCGAAGTCCTGTAGGTAAGTCTGCCCGTCACCGGGGATTGAAGCCTTCGGTTCGATCGCCGAGACGAGACGCAGCGGTAGGTCCCGGTCGACGGCTTCCCGCACAGCCCAGAGGGCCGCGCCGATCGCCTCGCGCGACCCGTCGATGCCGACGACTACCGCCGGCGAGGGCGGGGGTATCTCACGCATTTGACATCCTCCACCCTGGAATTCTGAACCTGTGCGCCGACCGTATCCAGAGGTCCACGGTGTGAGCAGGGACGAAGGTCCTCCACTCGTCTGCCGTTGGTCCCAATCGCCGCGTTTCGCGCCCCGCGCCCTGATCTTGACTGCATGCTTTATTGACGCTGACGTCGAAAGTGGGGTTGCGGTGGCTCGGTTGCTGCGGTCGTCCGTGCTCCTGATCGCCTTTTCTGCGGCATACGCGCTGTCAGTCGTCGCCGGCCGCGCCACCCGGCTCGCCGGAGGCGAGGTCGCGCTCGTCTGGCCAGCCGCGGCGGTCGCAATTGTCTGGGTGCTGGTGCTGCAGCAACGCGGGCGGCGAGAACGCGCGGCCCATCTCGTAGCCCTCGGCGCACTGACATTCGCGGTGAACATCGCGACCGGCGCGCCTGTTCCGCTGAGCGCCTGGTTTGCACTGGTCAATGTCGCGCAAGCGGTAGTCACAGTCGCGGTGTTGACCTACCGGAGAGAGGAAGTGGTGCTGCACGATCCTGTCGACCTGGTTCGTCTTCTCGCTGCGGTCGCTGCTGGCACGGGTTGCGCAGCCCTACTGGCCACCACTTACATGGCGACGGTCCTGGATGCGTCGGCATCGGCGACATTCGCGCTCTTCGGCGTGCGCAACGGGGCGTCCGCGCTTTTGGGGCTGGCGATCTGGCTCAAACTCCAGGACATCGAGTGGACATGGCCACGTCTGTCACGGTCGGCCGTCATCGAGTCCGTGTTCGTCGGCGTGGGTGTTGCTTTCGTCTTCTTTTGGGTCTTCTGGCTGAACACCGGTGTGCCGATGGCCTTCCTGACACTGGTGGCCGCGATGTGGGTGACGCTTCGGTACAGCACGACCGTCAGCATGACGTTTCTCATCGTGGCGGGCGTGTGGATCATTTATGCCACCTTCGTGGACAAAGGGGTCTTCATCGTCCAAGATGTGGAGGCTCGGGCGATGCTCTCGCAGGCGATGGTCTGCAGCCTCACGGTGATCGTGCTGACGTTGTCGCTCTATCGCGACTCTCGCGCGCGCCTCATTTCGCAACTGGAACAGGCGCGCGATCGTGCGGATCAAGACTCCGAACTGCTGGGCGCGGTGCTCGACAGCATCCATGACAGCGTGATCCTGGTCGACAGCGCTGGCGACGTCGTGCTGCGCAACGCCAAGGCGACCAAAGAACCCGACCTCGTGGACGAACTTGTCCGGGCGCTGCCGGTCAACAGCTCGGCCGGGCTGGCCGTCGCCTTGTCGTGCGATGTCGTCCTCGGCGCCGAAACTCTCCGGGTGATCGAGACGACGACCGCACCGCTTGCGCTTCGTTCATCCTTCAACGTCACCGCCTTTCGTGATGTCACCGAGGAAAGGAAGACTGCACGGGCCCTTCGCGAGGCCCGCGATCTGTTCGCTGGAGTGCTGCACGCTGCTTCGGAGCAAGCAATCATCGGCACCGACCCGCTCGGGCGCATCACCGTCTTCAACAACGGCGCGGAGCGACTCCTGGGGTGGACCGAAACCGAGATGCTCGGCCGCACTCCTATCGACTTCCACCTTGAATCTGAAGTCTCGGCTAGGGCGTCCGAGCTCGGCATCCCGACGGGCTTCGAGGTATTCGTGCACAACGTCACACCGGAAGCCGCCGAGATTCGGCAGTGGACGTACGTGCGACGTGACGGCACCCACGCGGCCGTCAGCCTGGCGGTCTCTCAGATGACCAATGAGGACAGCAGTTGTGCGGGGTACATCGGCGTCGCCACGGATGTCACGGAACAGAAAGCGGCTGAACAGTGGCTGGCGGAGAGTGAAGAGCGGTTCCGGCTGGCGTTCGATACTGCGCCGATGGGCATGTTCATGTTCGAGAACTCTGGGCGAATCACGCGCTGCAACCGCGCCATGGCCGCTCTGCTAGGCCGGTCGATCGCCGAGGTTCTGGAAACGACCGTGGCTGCGCTCGGAAGAAATGAAAGCGACTCTGCATCAGTAGGTCTTGGTGTTTTACTGACGCTGAGTGATGACCAGAAGTTCGAAGCGGAATTCGCGTTCCAGCGCCCAGATGGCGGTACGGTGTGGGGCGCGGTATCGGCCTCGGTGATAGCGCCGTTAGGTTCCATACCGTACGGGATCTGTCTGGTCGAGGACATCACCAGTCGCAAACTCGCAGAGGCCGAATTGCAGCATCTGGCCCTACACGACCGGCTCACCGGACTGGCGAACCGCGCGCTGTTCATCGACCGCGTCGAGCAGGCCCTTGCCAATGCCGGACAGGATGATTCGCGGCGTGTGGGCTTGATCTTTCTTGACTTGGACGGCTTCAAGGCGGTCAATGACACGTGGGGCCACGCGCAAGGTGACGACGTGCTAGAGGTGATCGCGCGCCGGATCAACGGCTCGATCCGGTCCAGCGACACGGCCGCAAGACTGGGGGGTGATGAGTTCGCCGTCCTCTGTCCGGATGTATCCGAAGTCGCCGACGTGCAGCGTGTCGCCGACCGGATTCGAAACGCACTGCACCAGCCGGTCGGGATCGCCGTTGGTGGGGTGTACAACCAGCTTTCGGTGAGCGGCGGCGTGGCGATCTCGCAACCAGGATGCACGGCGCAAGGTCTCCTGCAGAAGGCGGACGCGTTGATGTACCAGGCCAAGCGAAGTGGGAAAGATTGCATGGCGCTGGCCGAGACGTCAGAGGAAGCAGCCCTGCACCGCTCTATGCTGCTGATCCCGGAGCTGGACAGGGCGATCACCCTGCACGAATTTGCGGTTCACTTCCAACCGATCGTGAATCTCCGGACTGCCGAGAATGCGGGAGCGGAAGCGCTTCTTCGTTGGCAGCATCCCAAGCGCGGGCTGCTCAGACCATCCGAGTTTCTGGCTGTCGCCGAAACGTCCCGTCAGATGCCGGCCATCGGACGCTTCGTCCTCCACGAAGCGTGCGTCCACGCCGTACGGTGGCGCTCACCGATGGATACGGCTGCGGTATACGTCAATGTGTCGGGTCGGCAGCTGGAAGTGGGTGACTTCCGCGCAGATGTCCTCGAGGCTCTCGAGACAACTGGGCTCGCGCCCGGTCGGCTCGTTCTCGAATTGACCGAGACCTATGCCGGGCGGGTGGCCCTTTCCGCCAAGGCCGACCTCGAGCAACTTCGCCAGATCGGCGTACGCGTTGCCATCGATGACGTCGGCACTGGGTTCAGCGGTCTCGCCAAGATCGTCGACCTACCAATCGACATCTTGAAGATCGACAAGCAGTTCATCAGCGGACTACCGCATGACCCGCGTTGCGAGGCGATCACCCGTGCGGTCCTGAGTTTGGGCGAAAGCCTGGGACTGTCGGTGATTGCCGAAGGCATCGAGTCCCGCGAGCAGTGGGATCTACTCGTCGACTGGGGTTGCGAGATGGGGCAGGGCTACTTGCTCGGACCACCCACACCGGCGAAGCCGGATGAGCTGCGGATGCTCGAAAAATGATTTTCTGACAGGTAGGTGCGTGACGTCTCGTGTGAAAAAGCGAAATAGTAGGAGAGGTCCTTGGGCGCGTAGGTCGGGACTTTGGTCGCTAGGTCGATGCGATCGAGGGCAATAGCGTCGGCTGTGGCACTGACCCACGAGGACAAGGATCGAACATGGCACATACCAAGGAATCGACGGCGCCGGCACAGCACTCTGCTGAACTGATGGACGATGTGCGTGATTCCGCACGAGCGGGCCAACATGCAGCAGGCGAAGCGCTGCGGAAGTTCACCCGGGCAGTGGATGAGGCGATACCGGAAGCGGTTCAGCCGTTGCGGGCGAAGATCATCGACGCGGCGATCGACCTGGCTGAAGGTCTGTCCAACGCCCAGCATCAATTCAACACGAAGCTGATCCGAAGTGCGGACCGCGCATTGAGTCGCTCGGACGGTGACCAGGCGTAGTGGCTTGGGGCGGGCCCCGGCCCCTCGGCCGGGCTCGCCCGCAACGCTGTATACCCATCGGCGCATTGAGCACCGCTAGCGGAACCTGGAGATCTCACGGACGCCCACGCTGCAGGCATCTTCTGCGAGTCCCATTGACGACGAACGATCGCGAACATTCGCCTGTGTCAACGACTTTCGGCCCTAGTTGGCGGCCGGGTGTCTTGGATAGCGTTCGGTTACGACTACCAGGGTGAGGAGCGCGACGATGAATGGTACGGCCGGGAAAGGCAAAGATTGGTCTGTCGGGGTTTCGGTCGATGAGCACGACGATCACACCCGCGCTACCGCATGGATGGTGGGGGATGTGCGCAATCTGACCGGCGTGGGTGTGGCACGGCGCAATCCGAGTGATCATGATGTGCCGGAGATCGGTGACGAGCTTGCGGTCGCCCGGGCATTGGCCGACCTTGCCGCTCAGCTGCTCAAGGTCACGACCGGTGACATCCAGGCCGTGACGCACGAACATGTATCGGTGTTGGACTGAATCATGAACGTGATGTCGCAATCACGCAACGGCCCCGGCGAGGTATCACCGCAGCCGCGGCGACGACGGTCCGGGGCGTTTGCCGCAGTGTCGGTTCTCATCGCGACCTTCACCCTCCTGGTCGTGTCGGTCATCCTCGTGTCCGACAGGTCGCCCGAGTCCAGTGGCGTCCAGGACATCGATCATGGTCGGCGCGCCGCATTCGCCGTGTGGTGGCACGACGCCTATCCGGACATCCTGGCGCTGCAAGCTGTTCTCGATGAGGCACAAAGGGCCTTGCGCCGCATGGATCCAGTCGGACTGTCGTCGGCCTGCCAGGTGATGCACGACGTGGCCGCAGTGCAAGTGCCCTCGCACCTGCCGGCCCCCGAACGAGATCTCGGTGCAGAGCTCAGTGCTGCGGCGGCGGATGCGCACTCTGCCGCACACATGTGCTTGTCGGTGGTCGAAAAGACACCGAACAATTACGATGCCGAGTTCGTGTCCAACCTCGAACAGTCCGGCCGACAGGTCAAGTCGGCGATGGCGACTGCCACCGAGTACCTGGCGGGACCCGCTACAGGGCCGACCGGTCAGTGAGCGGCGGCGAACGCGCATCTGGCGCGGCCGCGATACCGCTCCCTCCGGCTCCGGAGATGGATGTCCTCGGGCCGACACAGCTCAGATGCCCTTCAGTTCACGGGCTGTCTCTCCTCAGGTCGTCACGCTCATGAGCGTTGGTACGCATGGGCTGGTCGCCCGTCGGAGCTGATCCGTTACCGGCTACTCCGCGGCGGAAGCTGCGTGAGATTGCCGGCAAGATGGACGGTTCGTCACTCGCGTCAACATGACGCAGCGGGGTCGCCCCACTGGGCGCGGCGGTTGGTGACCGCACGTCGGCGGATGCTGCAGTACGCGAGGGTAGTGCGACTCATTCAATGTGAAGGGTCCCACCAGAGACCAGAGGCTGGACGCGCCCGCGGCATTCGATCTCGATAGGGGGTGCACCGGTCGGGTCGGCCGTGATCTGCGCGCTGCGTCCGCTGATCGTGAGGCGCAGGCGATGGCCCCGATACCATAATGAGGACGTGAGTCGCCCTGAGTCCTCGGGCCACATTGGACCGAGTATCAAACGATTTCCGCGCGCCTCCAGTCCCGTGAAGCACCGTTGGATCAAGTCGATACTGCCGGCCATGGCAGCCAGATGAATGCCCTCTGCAGTGGTGCCGCCCTGGATATCGGTGACATCGGACTGGAGTACCCGGTGGAAGTAGTGCATCGCGCGGTCCCGGTTGCCTCGCGYGGACACCCATGAGTGGACGACAGCACTCAAGGTGGATCCGTGCGAGGTGCGGCCGAGGTAGTAGTCGATGGTCTGCGGAATCTGTTGAGCGCGAAAGCTATAACCCAATCGCGCAAAGATTTCTCGTAGTTCGTCGGCTGAAAAGAGGTAGAACAGCATGAGTACGTCGGCTTGTTTGGATGCCTTGTATCGGTTTACGTCGTTTCCCTCAGCCTCGAGAATCCGGTCGAGACGACCGATGTCTGCGTAGCGTTCCCGGTACCCGGCCCAATCGAGTTCCTGTAACCGCTCGTACCCCTCGAATTGGCTGATCACCCCGTCGTGGAAGGGAACGAACATGTTCCTGCTCGCCGCTTCCCATTGCGCCAACTCGTCACTGGCGACCTTGAGGCGGTCCAGCAGATCCAGTCTGTCGGGCAGCGGTAAGGCATCGAGGACATCGAAGGCGCGGAGGATCACCCACACCGCCATGAGATTGGTATAGGCGTTGTTGTCGACGCCCCCGTGCGGTCTGTGCGGATAACCCGAATGAAACTCGTCAGGTCCGATCACTCCGTTGACGACATACCTACGTCGCACGGTGTCCAGCTGGGAGCGGCTGACCCAGAATCGGGCAACCTCGACGATGACCTCGGCGCCGTGCTCGATCAGGTACTGCAGGTCACCTGTGATCTGGTAGTACTGCCATACGTTATAGRCAACCGCCGAGCCGATGTGGTGCGCCAGGTGACTGCTGTCGGGGTTCCAGCGGCCGGACAGTGGATTGAGGTGCAGCGTCTGACTCTCCTCTCCTCCGTCACTTCCGGACTGCCAGGGATACATCGCCCCCGCATACCCGCGGGCTGCCGCCGCCCGCCGGGCCTGAGATAAACGTCTGCTGCGATATCCGAGCAGAGAACGCGACACGTGGGGAAGTCGGAACGCCAGCAGGGGTATGACGAAGAGCTCATCCCAGAATATGTGGCCGCGGTACGCCTCACCGTGCAGCCCCCGAGCGGGTACGCCCACGTCGAGGTCGCTGCTGTGCGGGGAAATGGTCTGTAAAAGGTGCATCATGTGCAAGCGCAGAATTCGGACCGATTCAGCCGGGAACGGTAATTCGAAATCGAACTTCTGCCACAACTGCCGCCAGCTTGTGCGATGAGCATCAAGCAACTCATCGCACCGGCCCAGCTCGGGCAGGAGCTTCAGCGCGGCATCGTGCGGCACGGATATGGCCTTGTCGTGACCAGAGAAGATCACGGCGGTTTTTTCTACGGTGAGCCTTTCACCGCGTTCGATGTCACAGGTGAATTCGTATACTGCACAGAAGGAGTCATTGAGGTACCGGGCATTCGTGTCGACACGACGATCGCCCTGCCACATGGAGGTGCGGGTCGCCACGGCAAGGGTGACTCGGGATTGCTCGGTAGTGGCGTCGACCAGTACGGAGCCACCGGACAGGTCTGTCATCGAAACCGTGCCGAGGTGGCGGCCCGAGAGCGCGCCGTAGCGCGTCACGCCAGAGTTCACGACACCGGCGTCGGTCATGGACCGGATTTCGATTGATCCTGACCAGTTCTCGGCAACGATGGTCGTCGTCAGGGCGCAGACATGCGGGTTGTGCATGGATGCGAACCGCCGCTGGGTTAGTGACGTCCGGCGCCCGGCCGAATCTTCGAACACCACCTCACGCAGGCACTCTGCGTGCCGAATCTGCATCGTCTGCCGGTAGGAGAGCACATGGCAGTCATCGATGTCGAACCACGCGCCATCTCCGAGTCGGAAAGTCAATGGTAACCAGTTGGGCAGGTTGACAATGCTCTCATTACTGATCGTCACACCGTCGATGACATCGGTCACGCGGTTGTAGACGCCCGCGGCGTAGGTGCCCGGATAGTGATCGGAGCCGCGATCGGACTCCGGTGCCGCGGCGCGGGTCACCAGGGTGCCGTTTCCGGTCGCGCACAACACCTCGCGCAGGCGTTCGGATGCGGCCTGGTAGCCCTCGAACACAATGCTCCATGTATCGCGATCGGGGAGTGTTCGGTGAGACAACCCCGATGCGAATCGGGACAGCAGCTGTGTTACCTCGTGTGGTGACTGGAGCGAAAAATGTGCCGCGGTGGCGCGGTCTCCAGTTTCGTCAGACCGCACGAGGATACCGATCCCATTGAGCCGGACCGCTTCAAAGCAGTCCTCGTCAGTGAGATCGTCGCCGATGTAGATCGGCGCGGGTGCTCGCGGTGCATCGATCTGTCGGGCGATCCAACGCATTGCATCGCCTTTGCCGAAACCGGTGACTGGCCGGAGTTCAATTACCCGGCGGCCGTGGGTGATGCGGAGTCCATGTCGGCGACCGGCCGCCTGGACCGATGCAGTCACATCGCCAATCCGCGAGGCCGCCGTATTGCGATAGTGCACGGCAATGCACAACCGCTTGTTCTCGATGTACACGCCCGGGATGGTGGTGAGAGCAGGCCCGAGTTCGTCGATTGCCCTCTGCAGCGCACGGAGTGATTCGTCGGCGATGACATGCTGGTGGAGGCGGCCGTCGGGGTCCGTGATTTCGGCGCCATGGGAACCGGCATACCACAGCCCTCGAATGCCCACCTTGGCGTGCACGTCGGACACCCTGCGGCCGCTGATGATCGCGACGGGGCAGGCTGCGTGCAATGCGCGCAAAGCTTCCGCGGCAGCGGGTACCAAAGTGGCGGCAGCCGGGGTGTTGGTGATATCCGACAGCGTGCCGTCAAAATCCAGAAATATCAACGCAGTACGGTCAGCGGTCACGGAGTGTATGTGTTCGAAGCTCGATAACGCGGAAGGCAGCGCGGATATGCGGCGATAATCCGTCCGCAGGTCGATGACGAGTGGATCATCGATCACGTCGTCGGCGCCTGCGGCCAGCAACTGGGCGCTATTCCCACCTTGTGTGACACCGATGATCAGTCCCAAACCAAGGGCGCGGGCGGCAGCTATCCCCGCGGCCGTGCACTCGACGACGACACTGCGATGAGCGCGGACTCCCAGCCGTCGGACCGCCGACGCGAGCTGCGCCGAGCGAGAGCCGCACGTCGGCTCCGATTCTGCCGGAATGATTTCGGTGACGATCCCGGTGTCACGGAGCCGACGCACCAACGTGTCGACATGTGCGCCGGCCGGTGTTGTCTCGGTCGCGCCTTTGCCCGGGCGCGCAAGGCTGAGAAGAACTCCATCGTGGTATCTGGGGTCGATGGTGACCCGAGTGACATCGGGTACGGCCTCCTGCGTGTTGTCTGCGCCCACCGATCAGTGCCGCCATCCCTGAGTGCGAGCTACGCGAGGTGCCCTGCCAGTGATCATCCGGCGCACCTCGCCGGGCAGATCAACACCGAGCAGTCTGTGTTCACCAGCGCTTCGTGCACCGGTGACCTGAGATCGCCCGACGCCTCATCCGTTCGTGCACGGGCCACGATCAGCAGTTCGATCGACGCGGCACGTCTGTGCAGGTAGTTTGCAGTAGTTCCGCGCTCAGCAGAAATTTTGATGAGAAGGTCAGGGTGGCTGTCGCGCAACCAGTTCAATCGGCGTTCCATCTCTATGCGGGTGCGACGGTTGCCCTCGGTGCGTCCGTGAGGATTTTGGACATCGGTGAATCGCGGCCGCCACGTCGACACGATCTGCAATGGGGCGCCACGCAGCCGTGCTTCAGCTATGCCAAGTTCGATAACAGCTGCACAACAATCAGTTTCACTGATCTCGATGACTACGATATTCGCAAGTGGCGCGGTACCGGAGCCCGGACGGATGACTGCGACCGGACACTGGGCCATCGTGGCCAATCTGACTACGCCAGCGCCGATGTGAAGGTCCGCTGAGTGCTCCACGCCGCCAGCGCCGACGCACACCAAGGCCGCGTATCTGGAGGCGTTGATGAGCCATGCGACTGGTTCGCCGCGCTGGATGTTTACTTCGATGGCTATTGGCGTTTGAGGTCCATTGACAGCGCGCTCGCTAGTTCGGACAGCCGCTTCGGCGGCAGAAAGAGCCTTGTTCGCGGCACTCTGGTTGTCGCCTGCGTCCATGACGTAGGTCAGCCGAAGCGGTGCGTGACGTAGCGCGGCCTCGCGGGCTGCCCATCGGGCGGCCGATATCCCTGCCGTTGAACCGTCTACACCTACGACAACCACCGGCTGAGAATCATCGGTGCGCGCAACACTCATCTCTTTTCAACGCCTCAGCCGTGGACGGTCATGACGTCGGAGAGTGCTCTGCGGGGGGTCGGGGCCGGTGTCTGCTCGTCGGCCGGAGCGCGACCCATTCTGATCAACAACTGTGGCAGTCCGCGGCCGGTCAAGTTCTGGATGACTTCACAGCTGGCCGGTACTTCCGTCAGGTGGCTCAGCGTGCATGAGGCGAGATCGGACACGGTCGCCGACAACAGCGCTGCCGAAAGGGCTTCGCCGCAACCGAGCACGTCCAAACGGGTGTCATCGTAGGTCGACAGCACGACGACGAGTGCCTCGTCCTGGGGAATCGTGGCGCGCTGCTCGCGGTGATGCGTGACCGGGAATCGGCGCCCCATCCCTACGCGTTCGCTTTCTGTTGCTGACACCAACGCGCTGTGTGGAATCCCCGCCGTCGGTTCGGGAGATGAGGTCCACCAGTGCAACTCCGCGTGGTACTCGGAATCATAGAGTCGCGCAGACTCACTGAGTGCGGCCGCTTCGCAGAGCGCGGGACGGGCATCCGCGCCGAGAACGTCGATCAGGACTGCCTCACCGACGGTTCGACGCAACAGCGGCTCGAAGGAGTCCCAATCCGCCGGCGCGGCGAAGGGAAGACGATCCGTCCTGCGCCGCCGAATGGCTTCGGCGCGCCGCCGGTGGCCCTCGGTGACATACGTCATCGGGCTGAAGGTGATCGTCGCAAGGTGCTTGCGATTGTTGGGGTTGGGGTAGCGGTCTACCTCGACCGTCCATCCTGCGGCAGCTGACGCCACCCGGAGGTGATCGAGAACCGCCCCACAACTGAGCAAGGCCTGCCGGCCCGAGGAATCGGATGCGACGAGCCGGTGTGGATCCAAATGGAGTTCGAGGGTGTCATCCCCGAGCACCCACTGCCACGGTTGGCTGTTGTGAAACGACGGGGCCCGGCACGCCAGCTGGAGCGTCTCGTGAAGAGGATGCGGCCACATGGTGGACCGAGGCATAGGGGTTCCTCTCGGCGAAGACATGTTTCTCGAGTCGACCTTTGCTCAATCGGACGCAACGGGTTAGGGCCATAAGTCCCCAGGTGCGGCTCCCTTGTGCACTCAGCTGCGTCCAGAGGCCTTTGTGCCCCTGAGAACGAGGACCATTGCTACTCGGGCGGGGCCGCTCGGCCGCTTCTTGCCTCATCTGCCGGGAAGCACGATTGTGAATATGAATGCAGTGCCCGATCGGACCGTGGAGCCCATCGAGGCGACCTGTCCTGCCGAAATCCGCGAAACCCATACCGGTCTCGTCGTACTCGTCGGTGAACGCGCTTACAAGGTCAAGAAGCCTGTGGTCACCGACTTTCTGGACTTCAGCTCTATCGAAGCCCGGGAAAGCGTCTGCCAGCGCGAGGTGAGCCTCAATCGACGGCTGGCGCCGGCGAGCTATCTCGGGGTCGCTCATATGGTCGGGTTGGCGGACGGTCCTGGTGAACCGATCATCGTGATGCGCCGCCACCCCGACTCGCTGTGCCTGGCAACGTTGGTTTCCCAGGGCATGTCCGTCGGAGCCGAGCTGGAGCAGATTGCCTCCTTACTGGCCCTGTTCCACCGGAAGGCCGATCGCAATCACCTCGTCGATACGTGTGCGACGGTGCACGCCGTCACCGCCCGCTGGCGGGAGAATCTGGTCGAACTGCACAGCTATGCGCCCGAAGTCCTCCCAATCGACGGCGTGGTCGAACTCGAGCGGCGGTTCGCCGAATTCATCTCAAGTAGAAGGGCTCTCTTCGAGCAGCGCATCGGGGAACGCCGGATCGTCGACGGTCATGGTGACCTGTTGGCCGCCGACATCTACTGCCTACCCGAGGGTCCCGTGCTTCTGGACTGCCTGGAGTTCGATGATCACCTGCGCTACGTCGATGGTGTCGATGATGCGGCGTTTCTCGCGATGGACCTGGAGTTCCTGGGCCGAAGGGACCTTGGAGCATATTTTCTGAGTCAGTACTGCCGGCTCTCCGATGACCACGCGCCGCCGGCGCTCATCGACTTCTACATCGCCTACCGCGCTGTGGTGCGTGCCAAGGTCGACTGCATCCGGGTGGCACAGGGGCGCGCCGATGCTCGCCACGATGCCCGCGCACACCTCTCGATCGCGCTCGAACATCTCAGGATGGGGACGGTTCAGCTGATCATCGTCGGAGGCGGCCCCGGTACCGGCAAATCAACGTTGTCGCGCTCGTTGGCCGCCGACATCGGGGCGCAGGTGCTGTCGACCGACGACATCCGGCGGGAGTTGCTGGAGTCCGGTCGGATCCGTGGTTCTGCCGGCACTCTACGGGCCGGGCTGTACGCCCCCGAGAACGTGGACGTTGTCTATGACGAGGTCTGCCGGAGAGCGCAGCGGCTGCTGGCCGGCGGGCAGACCGTCATCCTGGACGGAACGTGGAGAGATGTCCGGCACCGCCGTTCGGCGCATGCGGTCGCTGATGACCTTTCCGTGCCGGTCATCGAATTTGTTTGCGAGACGACATTGGACAAAGCCAAGGCGCGCATCGCAACCCGGACGGACTCGTCTTCTGATGCGACTGCGCAAATGGCCGCGCCCCTCACACCGGACCTCGATGACTGGGTCGGCGCCCATCGCGTGGACACCAGTCGCCCAGCGCACGAAATCACTGACGAAGCGCGGCAGATCTGTTGCACAGGAATGTGAACGTGCCGCCGGCCTACTGCGACAACTGCGACAGAAAGGGAAGTGCTGTGAAAGCTCTCGTGTATCAAGGACCTGGACGGCGATCATGGCACGAGGTACCCGATCCGCAGCTCCAACATCCCGGTGACATCATCGTCCGTGTCGACGCGGTCACCATCTGCGGGACCGACCTGCACATCCTGAAAGGTGATGTGCCCGAGGTGACCCCGGGTCGAGTCCTCGGTCACGAGGCGGTCGGCACCGTGGTCTCTGTCGGAGCGGCAGTGGAGACGCTCGGGATCGGGGACCGCGTGCTGGTGTCCTGTATCAGTTCATGCGGCAGATGCCGCTACTGCCGCGAAGCCCATTACGGCCAGTGCCTGGGTGGCGGCGGGTGGATTCTCGGGCACCTCATCGACGGGACGCAGGCGGAGTACGTGCGCGTTCCGTTTGCCGACACCTCGACACACAAGGTGCCCGACGGTGTCAGTGATGAACAGATGCTCATGCTGGCCGACATCCTGCCCACATCCTACGAGGTGGGCGTGCTCAACGGCGCAGTCCGACCAGGCGACGTGGTGGCCATCGTCGGCGCCGGACCAATCGGTCTGGCTGCCATACTCACCGCCCGGTTGCACAGCCCGAGAACAATCGTCTCCATCGACGTGGCCGATTCTCGGCTGGAGGCGGCGCGCAAATTCGGTGCCGATGTGGTGGTCAATCCGGACACGGAGTCGACGCGCGTGGTGATCGACCGGTTGACGGGCGGCCTCGGCGCTGACTGCGTCATGGAGGCCGTAGGCACACCGGGCACCTTCGAAGATGCCGTTCGGCTTGTCCGCGCCGGAGGTCATGTCGCCAATATCGGGGTGCACGGCGCGCCGGCGACACTGCATCTGGAAGACATCTGGATCAAAAATCTCACCATCACCACCGGGCTCGTCGACACGTATTCCACGCCGACGTTGGTCGATCTGATCGCAGGCGGTCGTCTGGACACCGCAGCGATGATCACTCATCGCTTCAGCTTCGATGACTTCGAAGCCGCCTACGAGGTCTTCAGCCGGCCGGCCGAGACAGGAGCATTGAAGGTCTTGCTGACGGTGCCGAAATGACGAGTATCGCAACGCCGGTGCTGCGCAGCCTTGCTGACATCCGGGTGTCTGACGCCGACAGCGTGGGCGGGAAGGGCGCGAATTTGGGTGAGCTCATCGCGGCCGGGTTGCCGGTGCCTCCAGGCTTCGTGCTGTCCTGTGACGCCTACCGCGCTTCGATGCGGTGCGGCGGCGTCGACACCGATCTCGCTGCTCTGCATCGCGAAGCGCTCGAACACGTCGAGGACACCGCGCGTCTCGACGAACTCTGCAAGCGCATGCGACACCTGGTGCTATCCGCGGGGTTGACCGAGGACCTGCGGACCGAAGTGCCCACGGCCTACCGTGCACTCGGCGCGAGTCCGGTGGTGGCCGTGCGATCGTCCGCAGCAGGAGAAGACGGCGCCGACGCGTCGTTCGCGGGCATGAACCGCACCATCACCAACATCACCGACGAAGCGGGAGTCTTGGACGCCGTGGTGGCATGCTGGGCCTCATTGTTCACGCCGCGGGTTCTCACCTATCGGGCCGGCCGCGGCTTCACCGGTGATCCAGAAATGGCTGTGGTCGTTCAGCTGATGATCGCCGCGGACCGCGCAGGCGTCGCGTTCACCGCCGATCCCAGTACCGGCGACCGTAGTCACATCGTGGTCGAAGCCGCATACGGGCAGGGGGAGGTGGTGGTGTCCGGCAAGGTCCAACCGGATACCTATGTCATAGACAAGGTGTCCCGGCGAGTGATCGACGTCAACATCGGGATCAAACCGTTCAAGATTGTTCGCGGTGCCGACGGACGCGACGCGATCGTCGAACTTGAATCCGCGCAGGCCACCGAGCGGGTGCTGTCCGACGTGGATCTTGCTGCCCTGACCGAACTGGCGTTGAAGGTCGAGCGTCACTACGCAGCACCTCAGGACATCGAGTGGGCCATCGAGGGCGGACGGTGTTGGCTGGTGCAGGCCAGGCCGATCACCACTCTGAGCGCGATGGCACCGGGACCCGGCACCGACACGGTGGCACCCGAAGTGCTGCTGCGCGGTCTGGCGGCTGCGCCCGGCACCGCGACAGGCCGGGTGCGAATCCTCCAGGACCCGCACGAGGGAGGCCAGCTGCGCGACGGTGAGATCCTGGTGGCACCGATGACGAACCCGGATTGGCTGCCGACGATCCGCAGAGCGGGTGCACTGGTCACCGAGAGTGGTGGCATGACGTGCCACGCCGCGATCGTGGCCCGCGAACTCGGGGTGCCCTGCGTGGTGGGTGCTCGGTCGGCCACCACCATTCTGCCGCCGAATTCCCTTGTCACCGTGGATGGTACGCATGGTCAGATCAGCACCGCAGCGGTATCGGTACCAGCGAAGGCAGCACCGGTGGCCGTCACAGAGCGATCTGCGGCCCCGATCACCGCGACCCGGGTCTATGTGAACATGGCGCTACCGCACAAGGCCGAGGCGGTGGCCGCCACCGACGTCGATGGTGTGGGGCTGCTACGTGCCGAACTCATGCTCACCGATGCGTTGGGCGGGCAACATCCACGCGCTCTGATCGGACGCGGCGAACAGCGCAGCGTCGTCACTGCGATGGTGGCCTCCGTCAGTCGCATCGCCGCGGCCTTCAATCCGCGACCGGTCATCTACCGGGCGACCGACTTCCGCAGCAATGAGTTTCGCGATCTCGTGGGCGGACACGACTACGAGCCGGTCGAACACAATCCGATGATCGGATTCCGGGGGTGCTACCGGTACATCAAGGACCCCGACCTTTTCGCCCTGGAACTGGCGGCGCTGGCCGAAGTACGCGACCAGTATCCGAACGTGCACCTGATGATCCCGTTCGTGCGTACCCGCTGGGAACTCGAAGAATGCCTGGAACTCGTGGATGCCAGCCGACTCGGCAGGCAGCGCGGCTTGCACCGCTGGGTCATGGCCGAGGTGCCGTCGGTGGTGCATTGGCTGCCGACGTACATCGCGATGGGTATCGACGGGGTCTCGATCGGTAGCAATGACCTCACCCAGCTGATGCTTGGTGTGGACCGTGATTCCGAGATCTGCGCCGAGGTGTTCGATGAGTCCGATGCCGCCGTCCTGGATGCAATCGGGACCATCATTGCCACCGCGCGCAGGCACAAAGTGCCGGCTTCGCTGTGTGGTCAGGCACCATCGGCTGATCCGGCTTTCGCCGAACAGCTTGTCCGCATGGGCATCTCGTCGATCTCGGTGAATCCCGACGCCGCGGTGACCACACGCCGCGTGGTGGCCGCCGCCGAGCAGCGGGTGCTGCTCGAATCCGTCAACCGTCCGTCGATCATCAAGAAAGGACCGTCGCACCATGAGTGACACCACAGCGCCGATCATTGTGGGCGTGGACGGCACCATCGCCGCACTACATGCCGCCCGCTGGGCGGGCGCGCTCGCAGATCAACTGGGCGCACCGCTGCAGATCGTGCACGCGATGCACCATATCGGCTATCAGTTCAGCGACAGCATGGCCGCGGTCGCCGCGGCAAGTGTGAGCGCCCAACGTGAGGCGACCCCGGTGATCCTCAAGACTGCGGCCGACGCCGTCCGAAACGCCCATCCCAGCGTGTTTGTCAGCACGCTTGCACTGGATGACCCGGCCGACGCGGCGTTCAAGACGCTCGGCCGGCACGCGCGACTGCTGGTACTGGGTTGCGATGAATTGACACCCGCTATGGCGCTGCTCGTCGGATCGCTCACACTCGATCTCTGTGGCCATACGGATTGTCCTGTCATCGCCTGGCGCGGCGAGCTACTCAGGCCGACCACGCAACCCATCGTGGTGGGAGTGGACGGATCCAGCGACGCCGCCCTGGGGCTGGCCTTCGACCTGGCTGCCGCGCTCGGAGCCCCTGTGCAGGCGGTTCACGCATGGTCGATGCGGGTGCCCGCCGGTGAAGTCTCGATCCCGTTCTTGATCGACTGGGCATCCATCGAGCTGGAGCAGGTGAATGCTCTGAATCGTGCCGTCGAGCCGTACCGCCGGTCGCACCCGGATGTCGCGGTAACCGTCCTCGTCGATGCCGCGAGGCCGCGCCGCGCTCTGCTCCAACAGCTCGATGATGCCCAGATGGTGATTGTCGGCAGCCGTGGCCGCGGGCCGCTCACTGCCACCGTGCTCGGTTCGACGAGTCTGAACATGCTGCACCATTCGCCCGTGCCTGTGGCGGTATGTCCGGCGAAGGCGCACGCGGAGTGACAGTTTCGTCGCCATCGGCCGGCACCGCGAGCGCTGACGGCTGTGTTCAGCCCGTGGTCCAGCCACCGTCTCCGACGGCGGGCATCCTCAAGGACGGGCGACCAAGACCGGCACGGTGGAGGCCTGGACCACTGCGCTGCTGACTGATCCGAGTAGCGCACCTGACACGGCACCGTATCCATGATTGCCCACCACGACCAATTGGCAGGAGCGCGAACGCTCGACGAGTCGTTCGGCGGGGCGATCGGCGACCACGACACGTTCCACCGGCACATCTGGGAAGTGATGCTGCCACGCGGTGAGCATTTCCCGGATCTGCCGGTTCACCTCTGGACGCAGTGTTTCCCAGTCGAAGCCGGGCATCTCGAAAGCCCCCGGGGACCACCATGCATGCATCGCGACCAATCCCACCCGGCGCCGGGATGCCTCGTCGAAAGCCAGCGCGATGGCAGACTGCGACGAGGGTGACCCGTCGAAGCCGAGCAACACCGGTGCGTCGGAAGCAGGTGCAGGAGCATCTGCTTGAACCACGACGACCGGGCACTGTGCGCGGTGCAGAACTCCGGCGCTGACGCTGCCCATCACCAATCGTGAAAGTGCACCCTTGCCTCGTGATCCCACGACAACCATCCCTGCCGTCCGCGAGGCATCCACCAGCGCCGCTGTCGGAGTCGCCACGATCAGTTCGGAGGTCACCGAGACGGCGCCATCGGTGGCCTTCTCCACAAACCGACGGGTGTCATCGAGGAGTTCTCGCCCGACCTTCATCTGCCAGTCCAGGTACCCGACGGGCACCGGTGCGACGGGCCATGCTCCGATCGGTAGCGTGTTCGCATGGAGCAGAACCAACGGAACGTGACGCAGTTCGGCTTCCCTGGCAGCCCATTCGACGGCGGCTCGCGATGCCGGTGAATCAGACACTCCGGCAACAATTTTCTCGACTTCGGGCGACTGGTTCATCGTCTACCTTTCGCCGCTGATCGAAAGTGCTGTGATCCGTCCTCGGGCGTTTCCGGTTCGAGCAGCGCCAACGCCGGCCGGCCCGGGTGCGGGTGCCGCGCGACGGCGCTGAGGTGGGCGATTGCCCTGCCGATGCCGCCGGCGAGTTCGTCGACATCGGGAAACGCATCGAAATCGGTGGTGATCCCGAACACCAGGTCCTCGCCGTAGCTCAGGATGGCCACCGCAGCACGCAGTCGGAGCGCCACCGGCGGAACCGGAAGCATGCGCACAACTTCACGGCCCAGTACCTGAAGATGGCGCTGCGGTCCGGGCACGTTGGTCGCCAACGTGACGACGCCGCGCTGAGGCAGTGCGGTCAGAATCCGGATTGCCCGCGAGGCGAACGCAAACGGCACGAGCTTGAGCGCGGACACCACAGAACTGCCGGCCTGGCGCTGACCGCCGGATTTGGCCCTGGCCATCCGCCGGTGCACGGTGTTCAGTTGTTCCACCAGGTCGGGTTCGTCCACCGGTAGGTAGGGCAGCATGACGGAAACCCGGTTGCCGACCTGATCCATCGCATCGGTGGATCGCACGGAGACGGGTACCAAGGTGCGGAGTGTCCGGCGATGTGGTTTTTCGCCCCGACGCTTCAATGCCGCCCGGAAACTGTCGGTGATGGCGGACAACGCGACATCGTTGAGCGTGACGTCGAATGCCTGGCCGACAGCCGCAACGTCGGCCAGCGGCACCTGTACAGCGCTGTAGCGGCGCATTGTGGTCACGGAACCGTTCAGTGTGGACTTGGGCCCGGGACGCAGCAAACCGTCGACAATCTGAATCGTGCCGCTCACGGCCAACGCCGCGCCGGCACTCAATGCGAAAGCCGTGTCCCACGCGCTGCGGGCCCACTGCAACGGGTTGAGGGTCGCTATCGGCACTGAACGTCCGACGGGATGGCCCGCGTGGGCGGCGCGGATGGCGGTGACGTACGTATCGCCTTCGCCGCCGTCGCTGAGCCCGGCGAGCATGTGCATGGTCGCGATGCCGTCGGCGATGCAGTGATGCACCTTCATCAACATCGCCCAGCGCCCATCGGCCAGGCCCTCGATGATCCAGCATTGCCAGAGCGGTCGTTCACGGTCGAGGCGAGGCTCCATCGCTTCTGCGGTGAACCGGAACAGGGCCGCGTCGTCGCCCGGGTGTGGCAGGGCAGCGCGGCGGATGTGGTGTGCCAGATCCATTTTCGGATCGTCAACCCACACCGGTGCGAGCAGGTCGAGAGACTGCCTGCGCACGATCTGCCCGAGTCGAGGAATGGCAGAGATTCGTTTGCCGATTGCATCCACGAGTTGGTCGTGATCGGGCACGGGCCCCTCCAGCACGGACACAGCGCCGACTGCCAGGCTGATATGGGGATCGGCGTCTTCGGCGTCCAGGAAACCGGCATCGAAGGTATAGAGGCGTTCCACCCCTACGACTGTCGGCGCCGCAGCGGCGTCGGGTCAGAGTCCGAGGTCTCTTGTTGGCGGGACGTGCGACCCTTTTCCAGGCGTTGCTCGGCAGGTCCGCCGCCAGAAATTCGCACAGCACGTCGCTACGCGGTTCACCGTGGAAGAATTCGACTCCACTCGCTGACGTGCACGCCAACAAGAGGAGGCCACTGTGGCCACACTGACCTCGGTGAACGTGGGCATGCCCAGGGACGTCGAGTGGAATCAGCGCACCGTCTACACCGGCGCGTGGAAACAACCGGTGATCGGGCCGCGGATGGTGCGCCGGCTCAACATCGACGGCGACGCTCAAGGTGACCTCGGTGGCCACGGAGGGGAGAACCGGGCCGTCCTGGTCTATCAACTCGACTCCTACCGGCACTGGGCGAAGCTGTTCGGCCGCGACGACCTGGTGCCCGGGCTGCTGGGGGAGAACCTCACCGTCGAGGGGCTGCCCGACGACGAAGTGTGCATCGGTGACCGATACCGCATCGGGGAGGCGGTCTTCGAGGTGACCCAGCCGCGGGTCACCTGCTACCGGGCCGGCATGCGCATCGGCGAACCCCGAATGGCGGCACTGTTGGTCTCGCACGGCCGGCCCGGGTTCTACTGCCGGGTGATCACCGAAGGCGAAATCGAAGCCGGTCAGGAAATCGTCAAGCTCAGCTCTGGACCCGAGCAGGTGTCGGTCGCCGAGATCGACGCGCTGCTCTACCTGCCCGGGCACCCCCGCGACACATTGCAACGCGCACTTCGCATCCCGGCACTCAGCCCCGGCTGGCAGGCGTCCCTGCAGAGCCTCGCGGAACAGAGTCAGAAGCCGACGGGCCCCGCCGGCAACGTCGGGCTGACCGGCGCGACGAGCCCGCCACCGGCGTGGACCGGATTCCGCCCACTGCGGGTCGAAGCCGTGCACGACGAAAGTCAGAACGTGCGCTCAGTTTCGCTGACCGACCCCGACGGCGCACCGCTACCGAAATGGCTTCCCGGACAATCGATCACACTACGGCTCTACCCCGATCCCAACGGTGCGCCACTGATCCGCAACTACTCACTGTCCAACCAGCCGGGGGCGGCCGACTACCGGATCAGCGTCAAACGAGAACCACACGGCTTGGCCAGCGGCAACATCCACAGCCACGTCCAGCGCGGTGATCTCCTGGACGTCGCCGCACCCCGAGGCACCTTCTTCCTTGCCGAGGCAACCGCACCGCTGATCCTGATCTCCGCCGGGGTGGGGGCCACCCCGGTGCTCTCGATGCTGCACTGGCTTGCGGCGACACATTCGGGCCGTCCGCTGTGGTGGCTGCACGGGGCCCGCAACGGAGAGGAGCACCCGTTCGCCGAGGAGAGCCGCGATCTGCTGAAACAGTTGCCCGGCAGTCATTTCCGCATCTTCTACAGCCGTCCGGCACCAGCCGATAGGCAGGGGATCGATTTCACCGATCAGGGCCGGCTGACCAGCGAAACCATCGCGGGACTGGATCTCCCGCGCGACGCGGACGCCTATCTGTGCGGGCCTGCGGCATTCATGAACGACCTCACCAATGCCCTGGAGTCCTATGGACTGGATTCCGCCCGGGTGCACTCCGAACTGTTCGGTGCGGCCGCCGCCCTCACCCCTGGAATCGCCGCGACGTCGATCGCCCCGCACCCGCCTGCGGGGTCGCCCGGACCCGGACCGGAGGTGCAGTTCGCGCGCAGCGGGCTCTCGGCACCCTGGGGGCCGCCCAGCACCAGCCTGCTCGAATTCGCCGAAACGTGCGACGTCCCGACCCGCTGGTCCTGCCGCACCGGGGTGTGCCACAACTGCGAGACGGCGCTGCTGTCGGGAACCGTGCGCTACGACCCGGAGCCGCTGGAACCGCCCGCCGAGGGGAACATCTTGATCTGCTGCGCCCAGCCCTCCGGGGCCATCGTGGTCGACCTGTGACGGGTCGCCCCGACCGTCGGAGCCGAGATGGTTATTCTCCGCAAAAGGGGCAATAGTGGATGTGACCACAGAACCCGGAATGAAGAGGTGAACGGGTGGAAGGCGACTCGTCGAATTATCCCGGGCATCCCGACGGCGCGGGGGCGATAACCGGCCGTGGCGAGTCGAATCTGTTTCGCCTGGACGGAGAGTCGTTGTTTGTCGGCCTGGGCGCCATCTGCGATACCGCGGCGCGACTGACCGGTGTGGACGGCGCCGCGGTGGCAGTCTTGTCGGGCACTGTGCGTGAGTTGGTACACGCGACCGATGCGCTGGCGCAGCAGATCGATGAACTGCAGTTCACGGTGGGTGAGGGCCCTTGCCTGGATGCCTACGCGCAGAATCGCGACGAATTGTGGCCGGCAGTGGAAGCCCCTCAGTTCGCGGAGCGCTGGCCGTTGTTCACCGCCGAAGTGGCGCCGCTCGGAGTGGCCGCGGTGTTCGCATTTCCCGTATCCGGTGCGTCACGCCCGATGGGAATCCTCGAGTTGTACCGTCGGACTCCCGGCGCCCTGGCCCAGGGCGAGCTGGAGTCCGCCCGGACGTGCACCACCGCCATCAGTCACCGGCTGGAAACCAACTGGCAGAGCCAGGTGCGGCGCAGCGGCAACGCCCAGGCGGCGATCGAGGCCGTGGGGTTGCACGACGGCGCATCACCCCATGTCGACGACCGRTTCACTCGCGCTCAGGTGCACATCGCGGCGGGCATGGTGGCGGTACAGCTGAAGGTATCCACGCACGACGGGATGACACGGTTGCGGGCACACGCGTACGCCGAGAGAAGATCGGTGGTCGCAGTCGCCGCCGATGTGGTGAGCCGGAAGTTGTCGTTCCGCGACCTCGACGGCCACGCGGGTCATGTGTCGGGGCAATGACGTGACCGCCACGGAGCAGGAAGGGCCGAAAGAGATGACTGCAGCGCGCAATCGGCTGGCGATCGCCGAACTGACCGCGACTTTGAACACAGAGTTCGATCTACCCACGGTACTGAGCACCATCGCCCACGACGTCTGCCGGGGCTACACCGCGGTGTCGGCGGTGGTGGGGTTGCTGGATGACGGTGAGGTCGACGGCGACGCGGAAGTCAGGGTGGTCGCCGAGGCGCTGCGTGAACCCGTTGAGACCGACTTCGGGTTCGTGGCCACCGGTCCCGCCTACGAGAGTGCTCGCGACGGTGCGGTCACGATGATCGACGACCTGGTTGAATCCCACGAGACGCGGTGGCCGGTTTACCGGCGCGAGGCTTTACGCGCCGGCATGCGCGGGATGCGGGCCTTCCCGGTGACCGCGATGGGTGCGCGCATGGGGTCGTTGGTGGTGCACACCGACGAACCCTGGGGTACTGCCCGGCCCAACGACCTAGGCCAGACACTGGCCAATCTGACGGCCCTCGCCTTGTCCATCGCTCCACGCACCGACGTTCGCCGCAGTACCTCCGAAGACCTGATTGCATCGGTGCTGCAGGGCAGCGCCACGATCGCCTCGGCGACCGGCATCGTCGCCGAAACCTTCGGCAGCACCATTGAACAGGCGCGGCTGACGCTCAACCGGGTGGCCCGCGCCCACGGCGTCACGGTGAGCTCGCACGCCGCAGCCATTGTCGCCGCCTACGACCGTGACCCGTCCGCGGACCTCGCCGCACACGCACTGTTGACCACACCACCGCAGCTCTTACCGCCGACGGCCATCACACCGCGCGGAGTCTGAACGAAGAATCGTTCGACGGCTATTGTTGGCCTACTCGGGGGTGGGCAGGAAAATGAAATACGGGAGGCTGCAGTGAGCGCATCTGAGGACTCTCGTTCACTCGATGACATCGAGTTCGCGATGCAGGAGCTGGCCACCAACTTCGCCGGCCACACCGAGCTGGAACCCATTCTGAACACCGTCTCGGAGCAGGCCGTGCGGTTGATCGCCGAAGTCGACTTCGCGGATATTCTGCTCATCGACGGGGATAGCCACCGTTCGTTGGCGCCGACCTCACCTCTCACGGTCGAACTCGACACGGTCCAGGTCACGCTGGGGCAGGGCCCCTGCCTGGAGGCGGTCACCAGCGAGCCGCTGGTCCACAGCGCCGATTTCAGCTGCGAACCGCGCTGGCCCGAATTCAGTTCGGCGGCAATGGCACACGGCATCCGCAGCATGATGTCGTTTCACCTCTACACCTATCCGGACAGGACGCGCGGCGCAATCACGGGCCGGGGCGCGCTGAATCTGTTCAGCCGCAACGTCGGTCCGTTCAGCCTGGCCGATCAGGCTGTCGGCGCGATGCTGGCCACCCACGCCGCGGCCGCCCTCATTGCCGCCAACCGCCAGCTGCAGTTCGAATCCGCACTGCACAGCCGTGACGTGCTCGGCCAGGCCAAGGGCATCCTGATGGAGCGCTTCAAGATCGACGCGGTACGGGCGTTCAGTTTGATGACGAAACTCTCGCAGGACACCAACACACCTGTGCGCCTCATCGCCGAGCGCATCGTCGACAACCCCTGATCGCCGGACTCACAAGATGGGGCGACCGCCGGTCACCGCGATGCGCGCACCGGAAACGTAGCTGCCGTCATCGGAGGCCAGCATGACGTACACCGGCGCCAGCTCCACGGGCTGACCGGCCCGGCCGAGCGGAACGTTCTCGCCGAACGTGGCGACCTTCTCCGGAGGCATGGTTGACGGGATCAGCGGTGTCCAGATCGGCCCCGGCGCAACACTGTTGACCCGGATGCCGTCGGGGCCGAGCAGCTGCGCGAGGCTGGCGCTGAAGTTCGCGATCGCTGACTTTGTGGCTGCGTACGGGGCCAGGGTCGGGTTGGGCGAATCAGAGTTGACCGAGGAACTCGCAATGATCGAGGAGCCGGCAGGCATGTGCGGGGCGGCGGCTTTGGCCAGGTAGAAGAACGCGCCCACGTTGAGCTTGAACGTGTAGTCCCATTCCTCGTCGCTGATCTCCTGCAGATTGTCATGTGTCATCTGGTAGGCCGCATTGATCACCAGCACATCGAGTCCGCCCCATTCTTTGACGACGGTGTCGATCACGGAGCGGCAATGCGAGGCCTCGGAAAGGTCCCCGGGCAGGGAAAGGGCACGCCGGCCCTCGGCCTCGATCAGCTGTTGCACCTGCTTGGCGTCGTCGTGCTCGTTAAGATAGGCAATGGCGACATCGGCACCCTCACGGGCGAAGGCGATGGCCGCCGCTCGCCCGATACCGCTGTCGCCACCGGTGATCAGCGTGCGCTTTCCGGTCAGCTTGCCGGAGCCGCGGTAGCTGTCCTCGCCGCAATCCGGAACGGGCGTCATCTCTGATTGGATGCCGGGCGGAATTTGCTGCTGCTCGGGAAATCCCATGGTGGTGTCCTCTCCGGCCGGTGAGGCGGCCGTGCTTGTCGTTGCCGCTTAGGCAGTCGCGTCGTTGGGGTGGCCGGGACGAACAACTGGACCCCCGTTGGTTGCTTGCGCTCCGCTGAATACCCCATGCAGATGCCGTTATGCATCGTTGAGCAGCCATCGAACGAACGTCAGCCGACTCTGCAGGTTTGGCGACGGTGTGCAGCGGGAAGCCGTCTCAGCGGCCCCTGTGGCTCGGGAGTCGCACGCCGGGGACGCCCGCTGATCGGATGAGGAGAGGCGCGTGGCTGAGCAGCCGGACGAGGTGAACAGCTCACTGACCGTCAAGCGGGACAGCACGGCCAGTCGTGACCGGGTATGGGATGTGATCGCGGATGGCTGGACGTATTCGCAGTGGGTGGTCGGTAACAGCCGGATGCGCGCCGTCGATGCGAACTGGCCGCAGGTCGGCAGCACAATCAGGCATTCGATCGGTGTGTGGCCGCTGCTGATCGATGATGTGACGATTGTCGAGGAATGCCGGCCGTCCGAGAAACTGGTGCTGCTCGCGAAGGGCCGCCCATTCGGCAAGGCCAGGGTCACCGTGCGGCTGTTCGACATCGACGGCGGCGGATGCCGCATCGAGATGGCCGAGGTGCCGGTCGGCGCGCCGATGGGATGGGTGCCCGATCGGCTGTCACTTGCCGCCGCCTTTCCCCGAAATCGGGAATGCACGTGGCGGCTGGCGGCGCTGGCGGAACGACGCACACCTGGTGACGTCGAGGAATGACGGACCCCGATCTCGGGCTGCTCCAGGAGCTACTCAACGCGTACGGACCGTGCGGCGCCGAGGATGACGTGCGCGAGGTGTGCCGACGCGAACTCGAGCCGCTGGCCGACGAGGTGTGGGTGGATCCCGCGGGCAACCTGGTCGGAGTCCTGCGTGGCGGGGATGCCCCGGCGATACGGGTGATGGCGCACCTGGACGAACTGTCGATGATCGTGAAACGTGTTGAGCGCGATGGTTCCCTGCACGTCACCCAGTTGGGGACGATGTATCCGGGCAACTTCGGACTGGGTCCGGTGGCGATACTGGGCGACCACGAAACCCTGTGCGGGGTATTGACTTTGGGTTCGGAACACACGACGCAAGAGAGCCGGCGCATCTGGGAGACCAAACCCGACCAGGGCGACCAGGCGATGGACTGGCAACACGTCTACGTCTTCACCGGTCTTCGGGCCGAAGAACTGAAGGCTGCCGGCGTGCATCCCGGCACCCGGGTGTGCGTGCATCAGAGCAAGCGCACGCTGATCGAATTCGGCGACTATCTCGGGAGCTATTTCATGGACGACCGCGCGCCGGCGGCGGCCCTGCTGCGGGCGATGCGCCTGCTCACACAGCAAGGCATTACGCCGGCCGGTGACCTGTACGCGGTGTTCACCACCAACGAGGAAATCGGCGGTATCGGCGGATCGTATGCAAGTCGCACTCTGCCAGGCGATCTCACGATCGCCCTGGAGGTGGGGCCGGCCGAAGCCGAGTACGCCACGACATGCTCGGGTGGGCCGATCGTCGCGTACAGCGACGCCGAATGTGTCTACGACAAGGCCGTGGCCGACGCGCTGATGGCCGTCGCCGCCGAGCGTGACCTTGCACCTCAGGCTGCGGTGCTGGGCGCCTTCGAGTCCGACGCCTCACATTCGAAGCAGAACGGCTTGGCTGCCCGCGCCGGTCTACTGTGCATTCCGACGCTGAGCACCCACGGCTACGAGGTCATCAAACGCGATGCCATCGACGGCATGGCCGACGTGCTCACCGGCTTCCTCGGCCGGTCGGTCAGCTGAGCGCCGCTTCATCCGGCGCGTCCCGGCCGTGCCTACTGCGCAGGTAGGCGCGCTCGCGCAGCGCGGTGAGCCACCGGGGGCCGAGCGCAATACCCGGGATGGTGTTGCGGGTCGGATCGAAGGACACGTCGTGGTCCTCGTCGGTCGGAATCGGAGCCGTCAACGTCAACGTCGCGAGGGGCTGGAAGGCGCCGGTGCCGTGCGCCTGCAGGACGTCGAAAACGAGTTTGCCGGCCTCGATCTCGTCTCGCAACGTGTCCAGCGACAGCCCGCCTGCCACGTCGGTGCGCAGGTGCGCCTTCAGCCACCACCAGTCATCCCGATAACGCAACGGCATCAAGGTGGACAGCGTCGTACCCGTCCACGATGTCGTCGGCAGCAGTCCGAACCGGGCGAGCATCCCGGGACCGCCGGTGGACACCATCAATACGTCCCACGGGGATGCGTTGAGGGCGTGTGTCGGCATGCGCCAGGCAAGACCGATCAGATCGGGCAGACCGCCCGGGATGCCGACGGCTTTGGATACCCGGCCGATGATCTCACCCGACTCGATCGGGAGGCCCCGATCGGGTGGCGCGACCCGATCGATGTGCCCCGACGCCAGCACGCCCAGCGGGTGAAAGATGCGGCGCCGGCGCACCGCCGAGCCGAGCTGCAACGGCAATGCGACTAGATCAGAAGCCTTCATGGGACCCCCTTCGTTCGTTGGATCCGGACTGCCCTCGGACTCGCTGCACCAAACGTCGGCCCGGATATCGAGGATTCAGATGCCGCTGCAACGGGTACCCGGCATCAGCCCCCGCGTACAGCCAGCCTGCGCGGCATCACTACTTGCCGGCAGGAGTTTGCCATGGCCCCAGCACGCAAATCTGATCAAGCCGCCGCCAAAGCCGTCGGTCGGACCGGCAGCGCCGCGCAACCAGATCCCGATTACCGCGCCCAGTCGGGTGAGTATCTGACCACCGCGCAGGGTGTGCGGCTGCCGGACACCGATCACTCGCTCAAAGCCGGATCACGCGGACCGACGCTGCTCGAGGATTTTCACCTGCGGGAGAAGATCACCCACTTCGACCATGAACGCATCCCCGAGCGCGTCGTGCACGCGCGGGGCGCGGCCGCCCACGGGGTATTCGAGTCCTACGGCACCGCCTCCTCGGTCACCAGGGCCGGCTTCCTGGGCAAACGTGGGACCAAAACCGAAGTGTTTACCAGGTTTTCGACGGTCCTCGGCTCCCGCGGATCGGCGGACACCGTCCGCGACACCCGCGGGTTCGCCGTGAAGTTCTACACCGACGACGGTGTATTCGACCTGGTGGGCAACAACATGCCGGTGTTCTTCATCCAGGACGGCATCAAATTCCCGGACATCATCCATGCCGGCAAACCGCACCCGGACCGCGAGATCCCGCAGGCGCAGTCGGCGCACGACACGTTCTGGGACTTCGTCTCGCTGCACACCGAGGCGACCCACCACGTGTTCTGGAACATGAGCGACCGCGGCATTCCCCGGTCCTACCGGACCATGGAAGGTTTCGGCGTGCACACCTTCCGGCTGGTCAATGCCGAGGGCAAGACCAGCTTGGCCAAGTTCCACTGGAAACCGGCCGCAGGCGTGCACTCGCTGGTCTGGGAGGAAGCCCAGATCGCGGCGGGCTGCGACCCGGATTTCCACCGCCGCGACATGGCCGACGGTATCGAGGCAGGTGCGTTCCTCGAGTACGAACTCGGCATCCAGGTCATGCCGGATGACGGGACCGACAGCTACGGGGGCATCGATCTGCTCGACCCGACCAAACTGGTCCCCGAGGAATTGGTGCCGGTGCAGGTGATCGGCAAGTTGACGCTGAACCGCAACCCCACCAACTACTTTGCCGAAACCGAGCAGGTCGCCTTCCACACCGGCAACCTGGTCCCGGGCATCGAGGTCACCAACGATCCTCTGATGCAGGCCCGGCTGTTCTCCTACCTGGACACCCAGTTGACCCGGCTGGGCGGGCCGAACTTCACCCAGTTGCCGATCAACCGTCCGCATTGCCCGGTCAACGACATGCTGCGCGACGGCATGCATCAGACCGCCGTCCACACCGGCCTGGCTCCGTACCACCCGAACAGCATCGACGGCGACGAGCCCAAACCCGCCGGCGCCGAGGACGGAGGCTACGTCCACATACCGCGCGTCATCGAAGGCACCGCGGTTCGGGCCCAGCCGGTCTCGTTCGACGATCACTTCTCGCAGCCGGCCATGTTCTACCGCAGCCTCAGCCCGGTCGAGCAGGCGCATGTGGTCGAGGCCTTCACCTTCGAGCTGGGCAAGGTCTACGAGCAGTCCATCAAGGAGCGGCAACTCCAGGTGCTGGCCAACGTCGACGCCGACCTGTGCCGGCAGGTGGCGGCCGGGCTCGGTCTGCCCGCCCCGGACGGCGACCCCGCCCAGGACGTCCCGGTCTCGCCGGCCCTGTCGCAGATCGTGACCGATCCAGGGCCCATCGATGGCCGCAAGATCGGCATCATCGCCGACGCCGGATCCGATCTTGCCGGCGTTGCGGCGCTGGTCAAGGCGATGTCCGGGTTGGGGGCCACGGCTCTGGTGGTGGCCCCGGTGGGCGGCGAGCTCAAGGCCCGCCGGCGCAAGGTGACCGTCGACCGGACCTTCGCCACGGCCCGCTCCATCGAGTTCGACGCGGTGGTGGTGGCGGACGGGACGACGGTCGGCGCCGACATCAAACTGGTGGTGCTGCTGCAGGAAGCGTTCCGGCACTGCAAGGCGCTCGGGGCCTGGGGCGACGGCGCGGCGGTGCTGAAGACCGCACGGATTCCGGCGAAGGGTGCCGGCGTGGAAGTGGCGAAGACCGCCGACAAGGCGTTTTTCGCCGCGCTGGCCAAGGCGCTGGGCCTGCATCGTGCATGGGACCGGGCACCGAAAGTGGTGGCCTCGGCTGTACCCCCGGCGGTTTAGGCGCCTGTCACGGTGAGTACCGAATACGCGGATGTCACCGACATGTTCCGTGAGCTCCGCCCGCTGCCGGAGACCTCGGAACAGTATGCGCGGCAGCGTGAACGCATCGTGCGGAGATGTCTGCCGCTGGCCGAGCACATCGCCCGGCGCTTCAGCGGACGGGGTGAATCCTACGAGGACCTGCTCCAGGTGGCCCGGGTGGGATTGATGAACGCGGTGATTCGCTTCGATGAAGAGGCGGGCTCGGACTTCACCTACTTTGCGGTGCCGACCATCATGGGGGAGGTCCGTCGTCATTTCCGGGACAACGGATGGGCGGTCAAGGTGCCGCGGCGGCTCAAGGAGCTGCATCTGCGGATTGCCACTGCGACAGCACAATTGACCCAGCGACTGGGCCGGGCACCGACGGCGTCGGAATTGGCCGAAGAACTCGGGATGAACCGCGAGGAGGTCGTCGAAGGTCTGGTGGCGGGATGTTCCTACCGGACGTTTTCGATCGACAGCGGGAGCGGCAGCGACGACGAGACACTGTCCATCGCCGAACGTCTCGGAAGCGCGGATCCCGAACTCGACCACATCGACAACCGGGAAGCTCTGCGTCCGTTGCTTGCCCGTCTTCCCGAACGCGAGCGAACCGTGCTTGCATTGCGCTTCTTCGAGTCGATGACGCAGTCCCAGATCGCCGAGCGCATCGGTGTATCCCAGATGCATGTGTCGCGGATGCTCGCCAAGACACTCGCTCAGCTGCGGGCCGATATGAGCTAGTCGGCCCGCACGGGTTTATCGCGTGCGCAGTATCGGCGAATAGCGTCGGTATCCGTCGCGGACCGTGACGCGGTCGGCGCTCACGGTGTGCAGGTCGGTCCACAGTGTCAGGAAGGTGCCCCGGTGCCGCCAACGCAGTAGTGCTGCCAGTGCGGCCGGGCGGCGGACTTCGGAACGTTCGTAGCCCAGATACGACGAGCCGGTCCGCGGGCTGACGACGAGTCCGAACACCGACGGGGGACCGGGGTGGTGGTCCATGGCGCCGGGGACGGCCAGGCGCACATCGGTGACGGTGCCCAATCGGCGCCCGGCGGCATCGCGCACATCGACCCCCAGCAGATCACTCAGCTGCATGCTTGCCTCCGGGGATGCGACTGATGATCCGGTCGCGGAGCCAGTGCTCGACCCACAGACCGCCGCGAGTGTCCGCACCGGGCCGCAGATGCACCGACGTGCCGATCCGGTCGACGAGATCCCACGGCATCTTCCGGAGATGCTCCCGGGGTTGTCTTCCGCCGAAGATCCGGGTGAACAGCACCTGCCCGGTGAGGATGGCCGTGACGGTCGGCGGTGCGTCGCCGCCGTGGGCATCCTCGATCTCCAGATCATCGACGATGCCGACCGGCTCGCCGTCGGCGTCGACGATCTGGCGGTCCAGCAGGTGTAGCCGGGCGTCGATCAGCTGGGCGCCGGCGGGTTGCGGGGCGTCGGGTAAGTCGTTGTCGACGTGTGTCATTGACCGGCTCCCGTGACGATCATGAGCGGAATGGCGGCCAGCGAAGCCGCCAGGATGATGACGAGATAGACCGACGCCAGCGCATTGGTGATGCGGCCGTTGACGTGCTCACCCATATAGCCCGGATCGTTGGCCACGATCAGGATGGGCAGATAGGTCAGTGGCAGCGCGATCGCAGAGAACACGACGGAGTACTCGGTGACCAGGATCGGGTCGATACCGGTGAACAGGACGGCGCTGCAGACGCAGATCGCGACCAGCATCACGGTGTGGAACCGGGCGGCCTCGGCGGGGCGGCGGAACTTGCCCCATGCCCAGCCGAAGTACTGCGCCAGGGTGTAGCCCGACGACAGGGTGGTCTCCAGCGCGGCACCGAATGTCGCTGCGACGATGCCGATGATGACGAAGGCCAGCGCGAGTTTGCCGCCGGCCTCCACCACCGGCATGGTGATCTGCGACAGCGATGTCACGGTGATCTGGGCCGGCATCAGCACGATCGTCGCGCACGCCGCGATCGCGATGGACAGCAGTCCGCCCAGTGGGAAACCCACCAGCACATTGACCCGGGACTTGCCGAGATCCTTGACCGTCCAACGCTCCTCGATGGCCCCGGAGGAGAAGAAGAACACTTCGTAGGGCGTCATGGCCGCGCCGAACAGCGCGATCGCGAAATACCAGTACGTCGCCGCCGACTCGTTCTCCGGGATGACCGGGGTGAACGCCTGATCGGACAGATCGGACCAGTTGGGGTGTAGCAGGAACACGCAGACGGCGAAGACGATCAGGCTGAGGCCCAGCACGCCGGTCACGYTCTCCATCACCGAGAATTTCACCCGCCAGATCACGATCCAGATGGCAGTGGCGGCCACCGGAATCCACAGCAGCGGACCGACATCGGTGGCCAGCTGCAATGCCAGCGCAACACCACCGATCTCAGCGGTGACGGTCATCAAGTTGATGAAGAAGGAGGCGCCGAGATTGGCCGCGGCGACCCGCGGGCCCAGACGTTCACGGATGATCTCGAACGTCGCGTGTCCGCTGACGGCCGCGACGCGCCCGGCCATCTGGGCGTAGAGGCAGATCCCGATGACGCCGACGGGGACCACCCAGGCCAGCGCGAGACCGAAGCGCGATCCCACCACGGCGTTGGTCACCAGATCGCCGATGTCGAGGAACCCACCGATTGCGGTGAGCACCCCCAGGGCGACGGCGAACAGCTTCTTCATCAGCGGTAGTCGCGTTCCAGGGTGTCGGCGGCGCGCAGCAGCGCCACCCGCAGTTCGGCGGTTTCGGCGCCACCCGCCTGTCGCACCGCGGCATTCGACTCATTGAGGGTGGCGATGATGTCGGTCATCGTCTGAATGAGCAGCGTCTGGCGGGCCACATCGTGTGGGTCTTCGGCCCGCAGGACGGCGATCCCCTCGTAGCCCTTGGCCACCTCGTCGCGGGCGTCGGACAGTTGCACGCTCGCCAACTGCCCGGTGGACCGTCCGCGCTGCCACAGATCGATGGCCACCGCCCCGGACCGCGCGCCCGACAGGGTCTCTTCCATGGCACTGGCCAGTTGACCGGGCATGCCGTCGCGATTGGCCGGGCAACTGGTGAGGGCGAACAGCAGAACCCCCACGAGCACCAGGGGGAGCAGTGCGAGGCGCACCAGTCTGTGCGACATCGTCAGCGCCGATCCGTCGCGTCCGACATCACCGATCTCCTCGCGCGTGAGTTCCGGTCGCCCGGCGAGACGGGCAGCGTTGTTCAGCTGTGGTGCGGCCAGAGATTACCCCGTGGTGCCGGGCACAAACGTGCTGACAGCGTCTACGGAGTGAAGTCGGCGGGCAGCTCGATGTCGGAGATCGCGATGTTCTCCTCGAGGTGGGCCACCGACGAGGTACCCGGGATCAGCAGCACGTTGGGCGCGACCGACAGGGTCCAGGCCAGCGCAATCTGTGCCGGCGTACGGCCGAGGTCGGCGGCGGCCTGCTTGACGGCGGCGTTGCCCAACACCGGATTGTCGGCGTTGAAACCCGAACCCAGCGGGAAGAACGGGACGAAGGAGATGCCGCGCTCGGTACAGAGGTCGAGTACGGGTTGCGATGACCGGTCGACGAGGTTGTAGGCGTTCTGCACCGTGACGATCTCGGTGCGGTCCAGCGCAATTCGCAGGTGATCGATCGAGACGCTGGACAGTCCGATGCCCGCGATGAGGCCCTCGTCGCGGGCGGCGATCATGGCCGTCAGCTGGCGGTCGAACAACTCGTGGTCGACCGCGCCGACACTGTTCGGGTCGCCGGAGTGGATGCGGAGGTTCACCGCGGCGAGTCGGTCGGTGCCCAGCGTCGCCAAGTTCTCTTCGATATCGGCGCGCAGCTCGTCGGGTTGCTGTGCGGCGATCCACTCGCCCCCGTCGTTGCGACGTGCGCCGACCTTGCTGACCAGGGCCAGGTTCTCGGGGTAGGGATGAAGCGCTTCGCGGATGAGTTCGTTGGACACCTTGGGCCCGTAGAACTGCGCGGTGTCGATGTGGTCGACACCCAGTGCCACGGCCCGCTTGAGGACAGCGATGGCCTGATCGTGATCGCGGGGTGGCCCGAAGACGCCGGGGCCGGGCAACTGCATGGCGCCGAAGCCCACTCGACGCACCGTGAACGGACCCAGCGGAAAGGTTGTCGTCATTTCTCCAACTACCTCGCCTTTGTCGTGGATATTCCCCGGGACTCGTTCCGGGCCTGACGCCGACGATAGCCCGTCAGAAGATACCGCTGTACGCGTTCAGTGCCGGTTGGCCACCGAGGTGTGCGTAGAGCACCGTCGATGTGGGCGCGATCTGCCCGGACCCGACCAAGTCGATCAGACCGGCCATCGACTTGCCTTCATAGACCGGATCGAGGATGACGCCTTCGAGTCGGCCGGTCAGGGTGATCGCATCGATCGTGGACTGCACCGGTATGCCGTAGAGGTCGCCGGCCCACCCCTCGAGAACGGTGATCTCGTCATCCCGGAGGTCGCGGCCGAGCCCGATGAGCTCTGCGGTGTTTCGTGCGATGCGTTCGACCTGGGCCCGCGTCTTGTCCAGGGTGGCCGACGCATCGATGCCGATGACGCGCCGCGGCCGATCCTGTCCGGCGAAACCCGCGATCATTCCGGCGTGTGTCGAACCCGTGACCGTGCAGACCACGATGGTGTCGAAGAATATCCCGAGCTCTTTCTCCTGCTGCTGCACTTCATAGGCCCAATTGGCGAAACCGAGTCCACCCAGGCGGTGATCGGATGCGCCTGCGGGGATGGGGTACGGAGTTCCACCGGCCCGCTCGACGTCCTCGATGGCTTTTCGCCAGCTGTCTTTGAATTCGATCCCGAAGCCGGAGGGATCGAGCCGGACATCTGCACCCATGATGCGCGACAGCAGGATGTTTCCGACCTTGTCGTTGACGGCATCGGGCCAGTCGACCCACTTTTCCTGCACCAGTACGGCTTTCATGCCCACGCTGGCAGCGATGGCAGCAACCTGGCGTGTGTGGTTGGACTGGACTCCTCCGATCGAGACCAGCGTATCGGCACCCTGATCGAGCGCCTCGGGGATGAAGTACTCCAGCTTGCGAGTCTTGTTGCCGCCGTAGGCCAGTCCGGAGTTGACGTCCTCACGCTTGGCCCAGATCTCCGGCCCGCCGAGGTATTGGCTCAGGCGCCGCAGCGGATGGACCGGGCTCGGCCCGAACGTCAACGGGTAGCGCTTGAAGTCTTCGATGGCCATAGGGGCGTCTCCTGAGAACTCTGGACTTGACCGCAGCCAAGCTGCGACATGCAATATATCGCAGCTAGGGAACCGGGGCAGTCCGAGGGTGTCGTCGGGCGCTCAGTCCTTGGCGGTCTCGATCTCCGAGAACAGCACTCGCACGCCTCCGGTGGACAGCCGACCCATTGCTTCGAAGAATGCTTCCGCTTCCGGTGTGGTCACGGCGGCGCTTGCCGACGCATAATCCGGGTAGTACAGGTCGATCATGCGATGGGCGGGGGTGGGGCTGCCGTCTTCCTTCGGCCACACCTTGGATGTCTCGAAGCGGATGTGTCCCGGGATGCGGCGGGCGGCTTCCAGCTGGTCGGCCGGGTAGGCCGCCTCGAAGGCTTCCGGATCTTCCGGGTTGTCGTAGATCACCGTGATCTTGGTTTCCGGCACAGTTGCTCCTTCGGGACGTACGGGTGGATCAGTCAATGAGTTTCGCACGGAAACGTAGCGGCAAAGCGTCGAAAACGACCGTTTATTAGCGCATTCCGATCCGGTGGCCGGTTCGGCTGCTGCCGTGACGATCATCGGCACGATGCTGATCGGGGTTCAGGCCATCGTGGGCTGTGGTTAGCTCGTCTGGTGTCTGAGGCCAGCCGCACCACCGCCGAATTGATCGTCGAATGCCTGGAGAACGAGGGCGTCACCCATGTGTTCGGCATCCCCGGCGAAGAGAACATCCTGCTGATCGAGGCGCTGTCGCGGTCATCGATCGAGTACGTCCTCACCCGTCATGAACAGGGTGCGTCGTTCATGGCCGAGGTCTACGGGCGCCTGACGGGCAAGGCCGGGGTGTGCTCGGCGACGCTGGGGCCCGGCGCGATCAACCTGCTGCTCGGCGTTGCCGATGCCACCACGAATTCCACTCCCGTGCTGGCGCTTTCAGCACAGGTCGGTATGCGGCGCAGCTACAAGGAGTCCCACCAGAGCGTGGACCTGGTGTCGATGTTCGCACCCGTCACCAAATGGTCGGCTCTCGTTGCCACGCCGGGCTCGGTACCGGAGATGGTCCGCAAGGCGTTCAAGCTCGCGCAGACCGAGCGTCCCGGTGCGGTGTACCTCGCGGTGCCCGAAGATGTCGAGGACGCCGCAGCGCCCGCGGGCGCCAATCCGCTGCGCGTCAACGTGCCGCGCCCCGATGACCCGTCGCAGGCGCAGATCGCCCGTGCCGCGGCGATCTTGAACTCGGCGCGCAATCCGGTGCTGCTCGCCGGCCACGGCGCGGTACGCGGCGATGCGTCTGCTGCGGTGCGACGGTTCGCCGAGACGCTCGGAATGCCCGTCGCCACCACGTTTCACGGCAAGGGTGTGATCTCCGATGACCACCCGTTGGCCCTCGGTGCGGTCGGTTTCATGCGCCACGACTACGTCAACTTCGGTTTCGACCAGGCCGACGTCATCGTCGCGGCCGGCTACGAACTACAGGAATTCGATCCGGTCCGTATCAACCCGCGCGGGGACACCAAGATCATTCACGTGCACCGGTTTCCGGCCGAAGTCGACGTCCACTATGACGTGGCCGTGGGCTTGCACGCCGATATCGGGCAGTGCCTGGACGCCCTGGCCGCAGCGGTGGACCGCGATCAGGGGTATTCGTCGGGGCATGAACGCATCCGCGGCTTGCTTGCCGAGGAACTCGACCGTGGCCGCGCCGACGACAGCTTCCCGTTGACGCCCGCGCGCATCGTCGCCGACACCCGCACCGCCCTGGCGCGCGAGGACATCGCGCTGGTGGACACCGGTGCGCTGAAGATGTGGATGGCGCGGCTCTATCCCACCTATGAGCCGAACACCTGCCTGATCTCCAACGGGCTCTCGACGATGGGATGGACGCTGCCCGGCGCGATCGCCGCCAAGATCGCCCGTCCGTCGTCCAAGATCCTTGTCGCCACCGGTGACGGGTCGTTCCTGATGAACTCCCAGGAGATCGAGACGGCGCTTCGCGTCGGCACACCGATGGTGATTCTGATCTGGGTGGACGACGCCTATGGGTTGATCAGCTGGAAGATGGACCTCGAAATCGGGCACAACGTCGACACCAGGTTCGGCAATCCCGACTTCGTGACCTACGCAGAGAGTTTCGGCGCCAGCGGGTACCGCATCACCTCGGCCGGCGAGTTGTTGCCCACCCTGCGCCAGGCGTTGTCGGCGGACACCGTCAGCGTGATCGCCTGCCCGGTGGACTACTCCGCGAACAGCGCGCTGATCGCCGCATTGGGTGAGCTGGACGAATCCTGGTCGTGAACCGTCGGTGCGACAAGCTATTTCGCCAGCGTGAACTGACCCACGTCGATCAACCCGCTGCGAAACAGGGGCGGGCAGCCCACCAGGTACTTCATGTAGCGGTCGTAGACCTCCTGGGACTGCAGGGCGATGGCCTCATCCTTGTGTGCCTCCAGCGCCGCCGACCAGTAGTCGAGCGTCGTGGGGTAGTGGGGCTGCAGCGACTGGTACCGGGTCACGGTGAATCCGGGTTTCACCGCATGTGCGTCGACCATCCGCACCGACGGCAACCGGCCGCCGGGGAAGATCTCGGTGATCATGAACTTGCAGAACCGGGCCATGTCGAAGGTCAGCGGTATGCCCAGAGCCAGCACGTCGTCGGGATGCAGTCCGAGGATGGTGTGCAGCAGCATGATGCCGTCGTCGGGCATCGCCTGGTAGGCGAAGGTGAAGAAATCGTCGTAGCGGTCGAAACCGAAATGCTCGAAGGCGCCGATCGATACGATCCGGTCGACCGGCTCGTCGAACTGTTCCCAGCCGCGTAGCTCCACCCGCTTGGAGCGCGGGCTGTCCGATGCCGCGAACAACCGCTCGACGTGGGCCTGCTGATTCGCGCTGAGCGTCAGCCCGATCACGTTGACGTCGTAGCGCTCCAGCGCGCGGTTCAGCGTCGAGCCCCAGCCGCAGCCGACATCGAGCAGTGTCATGCCCGGTTGCAGGTCCAGTTTGCCCAGCGCCAGGTCGATCTTGGCGGTCTGTGCCTCTTCCAGCGTCATATCGTCACGCTCGAAGTACGCGCAGCTGTAGGTCTGCGTCGGGTCGAGGAACAGCCGGAAGAAGTCGTCGGACAGGTCGTAGTGCGCTTGGACGTCTTCGAAGTGTGGTTTGAGATGCTTGGGCATTGGCGTAAGAGCCTTCCTGAAGAGCACCGCGGCGCTCACAAATGTCCCCCGACCGGTGAGCTACCCGGTTCTCTCCGATACTGACGCTAGCCGTTTCGGGTGGCATTCGATACCCGTGTCAATTTCGCCACCACGGCCGATCTCCCGGTCTAGCGTCGGAAGCACACCCAGATGTAAGGAGACCGACATGCCTCGACCCAATCATCCAGACAGTGATCATGGCCGCCACGACCGCGACCGTGACGGGATACGGCCGATGTCCAATGACGGCTGTAGATGTCATTGCGGCACATGTAAGGGCGGTTCGCATTGCAGCAACGTGGCTGCTGGTTGCACGATTCGGTGACCCCCGGCCAGAGCCACGAGAGGATATCCTGAGCGCTAATCGACGGTTGCGCTGACGGCAGGCTCGCGTGGCCGGTGAGCTCAGGCTGGGCCGGTTCACAGAAGCGCCGACAGGGGAGAGGGTTGCCGGAGTATTCGAGCAGTTTCGCCGTTTTCGGGGGCCTCATCCGCGCGTGGTGGAACGAGCCCGTCGCCTACGCAAACCAGGTGCAGTACTTCACCAAGCGCTCGATGGCCAAGACGATCCAGGTGGCGATCGGCATCGGCACCGGGCTCGACGGCATTGCCTCACTGGTGTTACTGCAGCCGTTCGCGAGTAACTCTGTTGCCGGCGTGGCAATGGCGATGTTMGCCGTCCTGCAGATCGCGTGGGGTCTGGCGTGGTGCTTTCTGCCCTGGCCGTCGCGCTCGTTCTCACTGGCATTCGTCGCGTCCGCCGACGTCGCCATCGCGGCGGTGGTGCTGCTGGACGGGAGCTGGTTGTTCGCTCTGTTCGGTTGGTACTTCTTCACCATGATGTCGGTGTACGTGATGTTCTTCGATGGTCCTAAAGTTGCTGTGGGACACGCACTATGGGTGATTCTGACGACGTGCCTGTTCGTCGCGGGCGCCAGTCCGGCAGCGCTCGACAAGGCCGAACTGGCGGTGTTGGCATTGGTGTGGGTGGTGCCCATGGTCGCGGCGCCATTGGGCATCCAGTGTGGCATCTGGGCCATGCGGAACGACGCCTATGAGGCGGTCACCGACCCGTTGACCGGGCTGCTGAACCGGCGCGGGCTGCACCTGCACATCGGGGACCTCCTGCGCGACAACATCACCGCCGATGCCGAGGTGGACGTGATGGTCATCGATCTGGACCGGTTCAAGGACGTCAACGATGCCTTCGGTCACCCGGTCGGCGACAAGGTCCTCGTCCGCACTGCGCGAAGAATCAAGGCCGCCGTTCGTGGTAGCGCATTGGTGGCCCGAGTCGGCGGTGAGGAATTCGTGGTGATCGATCTGGCCGATTCCGGTCAGACGGAGCGTGACTCGGATCGGGTGCGTGACGCGATCGCGGCCCCGGCGGATCCCGTCATCACGGCCAGTGTCGGTGTCACCAGCGTTGCCATCACGGACTTCGCGGCGCCGGGACTGGATTCCCTGACGGTGCTCGACACCATCATCGAGCGGGCCGACAGCGCAATGTTCGACGCCAAACGCGACGGCGGTAACGCGACGATCCGCATCCGGCCGTGAAGGCGGGCACGCAGGAAGCACCCCCCACGGCGCCGGGGTCACCGACGCCATCGGCAACCCGCACGGCTGTCAGGAGGCCCTGACCAACTCCACGACCGGGATGATGCGCTCGGTCTTGCGTTGGTACTCGCCGAATTGCGGCTCGACGGCGACCTGTTTGGCGTAGACGCCGTCACGTTCGTCGCCGTCGAGCACGCGTGCCGTCGCCGCGAAGGTGTCGGTGCCGAGTTCGACGGTGATCTCGGGATGCGCGACCAGGTTGCGGTACCAGTCGGGATGGGTGTCGGCCCCGCCCTTGCTGGCGAAGATGTAGATCCGGCCGTCGTCCAGCAGTGGCACCAGCGGCGCGATGCGCGCGGTCCCGGACTTGGCGCCGGTGTGGTGCACCAGGACGAGCGGCTTGCCTTCGAACACGCCGCCCGCTTTACCTCCAGTTTCCCGGAATTCGGTGATCACGGCGGCGTTCATCTGGTCGAACTCGTTCTTTTCCATGCAGTCAACGGTAGTACGCGCTCAGCGCACCGTCCGTCTGGCCGAGGCGAACAGGTTGACCCCGGTGGCCTCGCGGCGGATCTCCACGGCGCTGGTTGCGAACTCGGACTGCGCGAACAGATTAACCAGATCCTGGGGTGACCGGTGGATCAGCCTCCAGTCCAGGAGGTGATCCATGAACGCCTTGTCCGGGTTGTCGATGTCGAAGTTCCCGACCACCGCGGTTCCCCCGAGGCGTAAGCCGCGGAAAATCCAGTCGAGCAACTTGATCACCAGGTGATCGGGCAGGTAGTCGATGAGACCGATCGAATAGATGAGATCCTGACCGCGCAGAGCCAGGGTCTCGCGTCCCAGAGCCAGTTTGACCGCGTTGGCCCGCACGAACGAAACCCGTTCCTGCGCGCCGATATCGACCGCGATGCGCTGCGCGTAGTCCAGGGCCTGATCATCGATGTCCAGGCAGGTCACCACGATGTCCGGGTGCTCGGGTTCGGTGAAGATGTCGAAGATCTCCCGGGCAGGCCCGCAGGCCAGGCTGGTGATCCGCGCTGGTCTGTCGTCGCAGACCTGCCGTGCGGTGTCGATGATCAACTCGCGCAACAGTTGTCGACGGTTCTTGACTGCCCGCGAGGCGGCGATGTCGAGAAACCACCGGTCGATGAAGGGACCGAGCCTGCGCACCCCGTCCGGTTCGTCGTCATACACCATCTGCAGGGTCAGATAGTCCCCGGCGTAGCCCCGAGGTTTGGTGTAGGAACGATCGACCAGGGTGCTCAGCCCCAGGTATGGATACGTTTCCTCGTGCACGAACGCACCCAGCTCATTGGCATCCGGTGCGCCTCCGCGCAGGTGCACCCGCATCTGATCGGACAGCGCCTCGCAGGCGGCATCGACTCTGGCCTGCACCGCTTTGTGTGCCAGATGGCCATCGATGATCAGTCTGTCGGTGGCTCTCATCGCGGTCTTGAATCGCGCTGCGGCGACGGCAAGTGGATGTGTCGTTGCCACAGGCGAAGTCGCGTCTGTCATGGTCACAGCGCAATTCTCGTGCGCGGCGGCGCCGGTGCCATGAGTAGAGCGCTACCTGTTTCGACGCCTTCGGCTATGGCCCGGCGTTCAGCGTCAGCACCGAGATGTCCGGCGGTGCGCCGACCCGCACCGGCGGACCCCAGAACCCGGCCCCGCGGGACACGTACAACTGGGTGTCCTGGTGCGTCGACAATCCGGCCAGCGACGGCTGCACCGCCTCCACGACGTACTGGAACGGCCAGGTCTGGCCACCGTGGGTGTGTCCGGACAGCTGCAGATCCACCCCGCGGGCCGCTGCCTCCTCGACCATGACCGGCTGGTGGGCCAGCAGCACCGTCGGGCGCGACGGATCCACTCCGGCCAGCGCACGGTCGTAATCCGGTGGGTCCCCGCGTTCCTCACCGGCCAGGTCGTTCACCCCGGCCAGATCGAACGACGCACCGCCACGCCGGATCGCGGTGTTCTCATTGCGCAGCGGCGATACCCCCAACCGCTCCAGCTCACGCAACCACGGCACGGTGTCCTCGACGAAATATTCGTGGTTACCGGTGACGAAAAAGGATCCTTCGCGAGACACCAAGTCCTGCAGGGGCTCTGCGGCATGGCCGAGCTTCTCCACGGTGCCGTCGACCAGGTCGCCGACGATGGCCACCAGATCGGCATCGGCCTCGTTGATCATCCGGACGATCCGCTCGGTGTGCCGCCGCCCGAGCAGGGGACCCAGATGGATATCGGAGACCACCGCGATCCGGAACCCGTTGAACGCCGGGTCCAGGCGGCGGAGCCGGATCGGCACCTGCAGGACGTTGGGCGGACCGAGCGCCGTGGCGGCGCCGTAGCCGACCAGCCCTGAGGCCGCGACACCCGCAGCGACCGCACTCGTGCGCGCCAGGAACACCCGCCGGTTCACTCCCGCCGCGGCGGTCGGCTCGTCCGTTGTCGCGGACGGTTCGTCGGTCACGACCGACTCGGGCGGCCTGCCGCGCTTCACCCAGCCGTGCAACAGCAACCGCACCGGCTCCAGAACCAGCAGGGCCAGCAGCAGGTATCCGACCAGTGCGAACCAGATATAGCCCGGCCAGGCGAACCAGGCGGACTCGTCGATCCCGGTGAACCGCGGCACCATCAGCGTCATCACCAACAGTGCGGCCAGCGCCAGGAACACCGCCGTCAGGACCCAGCGGGTACGGCCCGGGCCAGTGGTGTCCTTGATCACCCGTTTCCACACGTACAGGTGTGCCAGCCCGAGAACCGAGCTCAAAATAACGATGAACATGCAGGCGATCAGCCTCGCGCCCGGACCAGACTCATCTCAAAAGCCTAGCCAAGCGTCACCCGCAGCCAGGCCGCTGTGACCACGTTCACCAGCGATTCCATAAAGGGCGGTGCTGCATGGCATGATTCGCCCGCGCACCGGGTACATGGGTGCGGACGGCGAAAGGAACTCCGATGGCTGGTGCCGCTGCTTTGAGTGGACGCACGGTGGGTACCTGCCCGGGATGCGGTTACCCGGTGATGGGCCCGCATCCGTGCGCGGCATGCGCGCCCCTGATGGCGGCCGCACAGGGCGTCGCTGCACCGGACGGCCCTGTCGTCGCCGCCTGAGGGCATCGCCGCCGGTATTTCGCCTATTCTGCACGCCATTTCGCGGTGAGAGCTACCGGCGCCCAGTCCGGCCACGAGGGCGTGCCAACCTCGAACCCGGCGTTCAGCTGGGCCACGATGCGCGGCCCGTGCCGGGCGCTGTTGTCGTAGAAGCTGGTGGCCTCGGCGCGCAGCGCGGCGATGGCGACCAGGTCCCAGAGCCGCCGGTAGCGTTGCCGGATCTTGTCCTCGGGCACCTGGTGGCCACCGGCTCGCACCCGGAACCGCACCCGCTCGACGGCCAGCTCCTCGGGGATCAGCACCACGTGCAGCACCACCGTGTAGCCGGCGATGTGCGCGGCGTCGATCAGATCGAGTTTGGACGGATGCGAGAACACTGTCTCGGCGATGAATGACTCACCGAGTTCGATCAGCTTGGCCCTGGTGTCAGCGGCGATGCGGGCAGCCTCGTAGGCATGCTCGACAGCGGCGCCGGGCCAGCGGTGCTTGGCGATCTCATCGGCGTTGACCACCGGGCTGCCGGGAAGCAGTGGCGCCAGCGTCAACTCGATGAAGGTGGACTTGCCGGCACCGTTGCAGCCGACGACGAGGTCGAGGCGTTTCACCTGTGCGGGTGCAGCACCGACGAACTACCGTCAGGGCGGTGCTCGACGATCTGGCCGGAATCGTCCAGCGCGACGGTGGTGATCCCACGTGCTGCCAACAGGGCCCCGTAGTCGGTGCCGGTCAGGTTCTCCTCGATGGCCGCCGAGATCTCGGCGTTGAACACGACGCCTTCCTCGGCGCTCAGCTCTGACAGTTCCACCCCGCCCGCCAAAGCGGCCTCCACCTTGCGGCGCGCGGCGCTGTGCTGACCCGACACCGAGCGCCCGATCCGGGCCCAGTGATCGAGTTGCTGTTTGGCCGAACGGCTCTGCCTAGCGCCCTCGGCGGCTGCACTGTCCATGAGATCAGCGGCGACCCTGGTCACGCGATCAGCGGCATTGGCCATGACGATCCCCTTCGCTCGTAGCAGTCTGCTACCAGTGTAGCAATATGCTACGGCCGTCTACTGTGGGTGGCCCGCCAGGTACTCCGCCACCGGGATGGTGCTGTTCTGCGCATACCCGATGGGCAGCAGCACGTCGCCGGCCGTCGTCCGGTAATACACCTCCCAGTCGTGGTAGCCGACGAATGCCGCGGGATCGGCGGCCAGCACCGCCGCGTAGTTCTTGACCGCCTGCACGTAGTGGTCGGAGTTGTTGTACCGGTACAGGGCGTGGTCGGGATCGTTGCGGAAACCGTTGGCGGACAGATACCGCCCGGCCGCCATGATGCTGTCCCGCGGCGCGTGGATGTCACCGCCGGCGCCGTAGGCGGCGAATGTCGAGGGCAGGAACTGCATCGGTCCCTGCGCGCCCGCGGTGCTGGTCCCCGCGATGCTGCCCAACCGGGTCTCGATCAGATTGACCGCGGCCAGGTAGTTCCAGCCGACACCGGAGGCGGCCTCGGACTCGCGGTAGTGGGCCAGCAGTTCCTCGGCCGGACGCAGGGCCTCGATGCGCCATGCGGGCACAGTGTCCTTCGCTTCGTCGGTCAGCAGCGCGTCCAGGTGCCTGCGCGCCTCGATGTTCAGGTCGTAGGCCGTCAGCAACGGCGCCGGGATTCTGGGGCGGACCACGCTGTCCCACTCCGGGTGTCTGCCGATGGCGCGGTAGGCCGCCTGCTGACGTCGAGCGGCCGCGCGGCGAACCTCGGGCGCGGACGACGGATTCCGTAGCGTCTGCTCGTCGGTGACCAGGTCGTCGGCCACCTGCGCGGGCTCTTCCGCCAGTCGGGGCTGGGCGGGCACGGGTGTCTGCGGTGGCGGTGGTGTCGTTGGCGCCGTGCTGGTTTCGGCGGCCGTCGGGGGAGTCGAGGATGTGTGCGGTGTGGCCGGGGAGGACGTGTCCGCACACCCCGAGAGCGCGATGAGCATTACGAAGGCCGCAGCGAACCGGGCGGCGACGCCGCGAACCGGCGTCGGGCCAACTCGTGCATTCGTGTCCATCAGGCGGTGTCCGGGCGGTAATTTGCGGTACAGATTCGGCGAGCAGCGTGTGACAGCGATGTGGCGACGATAGCAACGCCGCGAAGCGAATCGATCGCAACCGCGCCAACCCGGTGCGCGGACGTCGGAAGGAACTCCATGGGTTACGCCAACCACATCGGTCGTGTCGGCGCTCTGGCGGTAACCCTGGGAGTGGGTGTCGCGCTGGCCTCGGCACCGACCGCGTTCGCGGAGACGGGCGACTCGTCCTCGTCGTCTTCGTCCTCTTCGTCGTCGAGTTCGAACAGCTCGTCCAGTTCGTCGTCGTCATCGGACTCCAGCGCGTCGAGCACAGGGAGCAGCACGTCGTCGGAATCGAATGCCCCGAGCACCGGCGAGACGAAGACCACCAAGACCACCAGGACCACCCGATCGGCCGCCGGCTCCGACACGGTGAGCGTGCCGCTGTCCGACCGCACGTCCCCGGTGCGCGCGACCACCGCCCGCACCGCCAAGACCAGCCCGCTGTCGGCCGGTGCGC